>JAPHSO010000160.1 GCA_026193675.1 Gammaproteobacteria bacterium
AAGTCGTGATGTCGGTGCTCGTGGTGAAGATATAATGTACCTCTAACAACACCAGCCAGACCGATTTTGCCGAGGCTGAGGCCGATGGTGGTTGTGTCCTCAATCTTGATGACATTTCACTGATCGATAAAGTGCCCAACATGCCAGAGCTGATCTGCTTCCGCTACAATCCGGGCGAGCGTCGTAGCGGTAATGCGATTATCGGTACCCCGGTCGAGGCCAAGTATGGCGTCTCTCATGATCAGCTGCTTGATGCCTACAAAAAGGCGAAGGAGCGGGGTGCAAAGCGTTTTGGTCTGCACACCATGCTCGCCTCCAATGAGCTCAACTACACCTACATGGTTGAGACTGCACGTGCGCTGCTGGAGCGGATTGAATGGCTTTCATCACAGCTCGATATCACCTTTGAATTTATCAACATCGGTGGCGGTCTTGGTATCCCCTACAGGCCTGAAGATTCGGCGCTAGATATCGATTCGATGGCCAAAGAGATCACGGCTCTATTTGAGACCTTTAAAGCGCATAACGGCTATATGCCCAAGCTTTATGTTGAGAGTGGCCGCTATATGACCGGCCCACATGGTGCATTGATCACCACAGCTATTAACCGTAAAGAGATCTATCGCACCTATGTTGGTGTCGATGCCTGTATGTCTGCGCTGATGCGTCCAGGAATGTATGACGCCTATCACCACATTACTGTGTTGGGTAAGAGCGGTAACGAAGAGGTGGTCGATGTGGCCGGTTCTTTGTGTGAGAACAATGATAAGTTTGCGGTTCAACGTTCACTACCCCACGCCGAAGATGGCGATATTCTGATCATCCATGATACCGGCGCGCACGGCCACGCGATGGGCTTCAACTATAACGGTAAGGCCCGCCCTAAAGAGCTGTTACTGAGAGAGGATGGTTCAGTCGAACTGATTCGGCGTGAAGAGACGCTGGAAGATCTGTTTGCCACACTCAATTTTGAAGCTGACAGCTTTAATCCAGCGGCCTAATCGTTAACCATGGTTAGAGCGCTCCATCATGTCAGCCTGTTAATCTCTGACCTGGAGCGCTCACAACAGTTTTATCAGGAGATACTGGGCCTCTCGTTGGTTGAGCGTCCCAAACTCCAGTTTGATGGTCTGTGGTTTTCTCTAGCCCCCGATGGTAGCCAGCAGCTTCACCTGTTGCTAATCCCTGAGAATATGAATCAACGTGATCTGCCTGAGCATGTGGGACGTGATGGCCACTTTGCACTGCTGGTTGATAATCTCCCTGAATATATCGAACGGGTCGAGAGAGCTGGTTTCGCCTATACCATGAGTCGTTCAGGGCGTGATGCCGCATTTCTGCGAGATCCTGATGGTAATGGTATCGAGTTGATTGCTGCATAATTGAGAGCTTCTCAGAATAACCTCTGATGGCTCATTCATCGCTGCTAAGCTGTTTTTTTTCTTGACTTAATTTGGCGTAAGAATATTCTTATGACACTCATAGTTATCCGTTAGAGATAACATATAAAAAATTAGGTATTGGGGGAATGGGTGTACAAAACATCTCTGCTATTCAGAGCGCTAGCAGTTTTTGCACTATGGTCATATTTGACGTCTACTGCAGCTCAGCCAAAGCTACAGGTGATTGCGGGTGCAGGCCCATCTACTAAGGTAGTTAAACTGTTTGCTGAAAAGTTCTCATCATCTTTAGATGGTTCAAACTACAAATTTATTGTTCCTTCAGAGTCGATTAAACACAAGGGGGGAATAGATACCTCTTCCCGTTATATCTTTGGTCGAACCGGTCGTCCGCTTAATGAGCAGGAGAGAGGGATGAATAAAGATGAGATTATTCTGGCTCGAGTTCCCATCTCTTTTGTAACAGGTAAACAGAGTGGCGTGAGCTCGCTAACCAAAGGGGAGGTTAAGGATATCTTTTCCGGAAAAATCAAAAACTGGCGAGAGGTTGGAGGTGCTGACAGACCGATTATTGTCATTGGTCGAGAACCGACCGAGGCTATTTTCTCTGTTCTGAAACAAAAATTCCCAGTGTGTGAAAAGGCAAAGTTTGACAGGGTCTATCGGCGAGACCATCAGGTGGTTCGTTACCTGAGTACGCCTAATGGCGGTGGTGCAATATCATTTGGTGCTAATCCAAACTTTAATGAACTCAATGTTATCAAGGTTAATGGATTCTCAGAGGGTGTTGAAGTGGGTTTAGTCTACGATTTAAAAAATAGCAATCAAGAGTTGGTAAAGAGAGCAAAGCGTTATGTCGCATCGAAGGCGTGGGCTGATGAAGTCAAATCGATCGGTCTGCTCCCTCCAGAGCGTGCGCCTAATTCAAAACTGTAGTGCAAGGT
>JAPHSO010000373.1 GCA_026193675.1 Gammaproteobacteria bacterium
CTGAGAGCGATTCAGACCGATAGAGTTTGATATTGAGGTGCCGACCCGATCGGCGAAGCGGGAAAAGAGGTCTATCTTGGGGGTGAAATCGACCACATCCTCAGCCTCGATAATCTCTCTGGCGACATAGTTCACATCACCCAGCTCATCGGCCAGCCCCATTTCGATACTCTGTTTACCGCTCCAGAAGCGACCACTAAACAGGTCGGGATGATCTTTCAGGCGATCGCCTCGGCCAGTTTTAACCGCCTGGATGAAGTTATCGTGAATCGTTGCCAGCAGCTTTTTGATATGGGCCACATCATCCTCATTCAGCGGTGTAAAGGGATCAAGTCCACCCTTGTGCTCCCCGGCCGTCAACAGTCGGCGCTCCACACCCATTTTTTCCATCGCACCGGTAAAGCCAAAGCCATTCATCAGCACACCAATCGAGCCGACAATGCTCGACTCATTAACATAGATTTGATCTGCCGCAGATGCGATGAAATATGAGCCAGAGGCGCCAACATCAAGAATGACCGCATAGACAGGAATATCTGCATAAAGCGCTCTGAGTCGACGGATTTCGTCATAGATAAGGGCCGACTGTACTGGACTTCCACCTGGACTATTAATACGTAACACCACACCTTTGGTATCTTTATCCTCAAAGGCATCCTGTAGCCCTTCGATAATGGTGTCCGCATTGGCTTCAGAGGCGTCTGAGATCATCCCGCTCACCTCAACCATCGCCGTGTGTTTGTTACCACCCACCTTCATATCGACCACCTCACTCTCTCTGAAGGCGACGGCGGTGATCATAAATAGATAGGCAAAAAGCAGAAACTTAAAAAATATCCCCCAGCGTCTCGTTCTACGCTGTTCTGCAAGTGCCGCAAAACTGAGGCGATTAATCAGATCCCTCTCCCACTTAGGTGGTGTTGTTCCATTTTGTTCTTCGTTCATAATCTACTCTGTAACCAGGGTTGTAGTTCAATTAAATTATCAATCACACCAATCGGATTATGCTGTTGCAGGCGCTCCAACTCATGGACGCCGTAGGTGACCGCCAGTGCATGGGTGGAGGCGTTGTTGGCCATCTCCATGTCATAAACGGTATCACCAATCATAAGGGTCTCAGCTGGCTCACAACCGGTGAAATCCATGATGTATTCGAGCATTTGTGGATGGGGTTTGGAAAATGCCTCATCTGCACAACGGCTGGTGACAAACATCCCTCCCAATCCGGTCTCATCCAACACCTTGTTTAGTCCACGACGCCCCTTACCTGTTGCGACAGCAAGAAGATAGCCTGCATCGTTGAGCGACTCAAGTAGCGCTTTCGCACCGGGAAAGAGCGACGACTGCGGCGCATCTTCTGCAAGCCAATGGTGTCGATAACTCTCTACCAGATCACGATGCACCTGATCGCTACTGCCAGGGTAGAGGGTCTCCACCGCCTCGCGCAGCCCCAATCCAATAATATTCTTTGCCTCATCATCAGTCCGTTCCGGCAATCCCAGATCTTTAATTGCAGCCTGAAGACAGTTGACGATTTGGCTCTCAGAGTCCATCACGGTGCCATCCCAGTCAAAAACAAGCAGGTTGAAGGGGCGTTGGCTCATGATTCCTCCAGTATATTCAGAACCTGTTCAAGCTTTGGATCTAGCGGGGCGCTGATGTTGTAGGTCATCACATCGGGCAATGTAAAGTGAATCGATTCAGCATGCAAAAACAGTCGTTTAAGTCCCATCGTTGCCATCTCACGATTGAATGGCTCATCACCATATTTGGGATCCCCTGCGATGGGATGGCCCGAGTGCTGAGCATGAACCCGGATCTGATGGGTACGACCGGTAATCAGTTTGACTCGCATCAGTGTTGCATTGGCAAATTTCTGAATGGGGGTGAAAATTGAGATCGCCTGCTTTCCCTGAGGATTGACACGAACGACCCGCTCACCCGAGCGGAGCTCATTTTTCATTAGTGGTAAGTCGATCTTTCTCTGTTTCCCCTGCCACTCCCCTTTTAGCAACGTCACATAGTGCTTATCAACTCCCCCCTCCTGTTGCAGCATCTGAAATCCACGCAGCGCGCTACGTCGCTTGGCGACCACCAGACAGCCCGAAGTCTCTCGGTCGAGACGATGGGCCAACTCCAGGTAGGGGGCATCGGGGCGTAGTGCACGCAAACCCTCAATCACACCGTAACTAAGCCCACTCCCGCCATGGACCGCCATTCCTGATGGTTTATTGAGGATCAAAAAGCGTGAATCTTCAAAGATGATCGACTGCTGGAGTCGTTGCAGAGGCTCCTGCCCCACCTTGACCGGCCCATCAGCCTCAGTCATACGAATAGGCGGGATTCGCACCACATCATCAAGTTTGAGGCGATAGGTCTGCTTAATGCGCCCCTTATTAACCCTAACCTCACCCTTGCGAATGATGCGGTAGATTCGGGTCTTGGGAACACCTTTAAGTACCTTAATTAGATAATTGTCGATTCGTTGGCCATCTGAGCCCTCATCAACGGTAATCATCTGTACTTTGGGATAGTTTATCTGTGACATGGGACAATGATACCAACGCTCATCGCTGATGACCTCAACAAATGGCTAAAAAACCTTAATTAATAGTTATTTACAGATTGATGGCTCCCCCTATTGCTGATATATTCCGTCCATCGCTTTTTCAAGTTTTAGATGCCTTTTGAAGACTCCTTGAACGATTCTTTGGTGAGACCTGTTTTGGTCAATAACCATAGCAAGTGGTAAAGCGAAAAGATTTAGCCACCTTTCAGCATGTTGCTGCTCGGTGATTTTTTACTAGGCCCGCCTCCTGCATCCCATAAATTATTGAAGGGATGAGCAGTTTGAGATGGACCAAATATAGTTACCCCGCCTTCCACGAAACGAAAGGCGAGGCACAATAACTGGGCCCTCCTACAATCCCTCTGGATTGACTCTTTGCTTTAATGCCCAGTTTAGAGAAGGTTTGATGTTTCATCATACCTCTGCCTCATACTATCTCTACGGGGATGGTGGCGTACGGGAATACAATTTAATGAAAAGAATGTTGTTTAACGCGACTCAACCTGAAGAGTTGCGTGTCGCGCTGGTCGATGGCCAGCGTCTCTACGATCTAGATATCGAAAGTGCCAACTCGGTACAGAAAAAATCAAACATATACAAAGGTAAGATCACTCGTGTTGAAGCGAGCCTTGAGGCTGCTTTTGTAGACTACGGCTCTGAGCGCCACGGCTTCCTTCCGCTAAAAGAGATCTCACGTCTCTACTTTAATCCTGATGTTGAATTCTCAGGTCGCCCCAATATCCAGGAGGTGATCAAAGAGGGTCAGGAGGTGGTTGTACAGGTCAAAAAAGAGGAGCGCGGTAACAAGGGCGCAGCTCTGACCACTTTCCTCAGCCTCGCCGGTCGTTATCTGGTGCTGATGCCCAATAATCCTCGTGCCGGTGGTGTATCTCGCCGTATTGAGGGAGATGACCGTGGTGACATCCGCTCTATTATGAATCAGCTTGAGATTCGTGATGATATGGGGGTGATTGTACGTACCGCCGGTGTTGGCAAAAATCAGGAGGAGCTCCAATGGGATCTCAACTACCTGGTTCAACTCTCTGATGCGATCGATGAGGCTGCCGCAAATGGTAAAGCACCATTCCTGATCTATCAGGAGGGCAACGTGGTGGTTCGTGCGATTCGTGACTACCTGCGTACCGATATTAGTGAAATGCTCATTGACCACCCTAAGGTCTATGAGATGGCTCGCGACTTTATGTCGAAGGTGATGCCACACAATATCGACAAAATTAAACTCTACGAAGACAAGGTTCCCCTCTTCACCCGTTATCAGATCGAATCACAGATCGAGAGCGCCTTTAAACGTGAGGTGAGCCTACCTTCTGGTGGTTCAATTGTTATTGATCACACTGAGGCGCTGGTCGCTATCGATATCAACTCAGCTCGCTCAACCAAGGGTGGCGATATCGAAGAGACAGCACTCAACACCAACCTTGAAGCGGCCGATGAGATTGCACGCCAGCTACGCCTGCGTGATATGGGCGGCCTGGTGGTTATCGACTTTATCGATATGACCCCAACCCGTAACCAGCGTGCGGTAGAAAATCGGGTGCGTGACGCACTTAAGGTTGACCGCGCCCGTGTTCAGGTCGGACGTATCTCTCGTTTTGGTCTGCTAGAGATGTCGCGTCAACGGCTGCGCGCTTCGCTCGGTGAATCGAGTCAACATACCTGCCCACAATGTGATGGTCAGGGAACCGTTCGTGGCACCGAGTCACTGGCTCTCTCTGTATTACGCCTGATTGAAGAAGAGGCGATGAAAGAGCGCACCGGCATGATTCATGCTCAGCTACCTGTCGATGTTGCCACCTTCCTGCTCAATGAGAAGCGTTTTGTCATCAACGAAATCGAGCAGCGTCAGGGCACCAAGGTTGTTGTAATTCCTAATCCACACATGAAATCACCCCACTACGACATTCAGCGTACTCGCCAGGGCGAAAAAGGGATGACCGAAAATGTGGCGCTCAGCTTTGAGATGATTGAAGAGCCTGAGATTGAGAAGAATGAACCTCAAGTTGAACAAAAACGTGAAGAGCCCGCTGTTAAGGCGCTATCACCGGGGACCGCACCTAAGGCCTCTCCAAAAGCTTCACCTAAGCAACCACGTCAGCAAAAGAGCAAGCCAAAGCAGCAGTCAAAAGATCGTCTGCCAGAAAAAGAGCAGACTGGCTTTCTGAAAAGATTGGTAACAACCCTCTTTGGTTCTAATGAAGAGCAGGAAGAGAAGAAAGAGCCACCAAAGTCACGTAATCGTTCACGCCGCGGTGGTGGACGCAAGCGAGGCGGACAAGGTCGCGATCGTGAGCAGCAGAAGCAGACCTCAACTCAAAACAGAGGTTCTGCCAAACCAAAGTCTGATGATAGAGCCCAAAGTGGCCCCAAGAAGGATTCAGAGGGAAAAAAAGGTAACTCTGAGAGGCGTCCACAAAACAGACGTAATAATAAGTCTGAATCGCAAGATAACGAGAGAAAGAGTGCACCCAAAAAGTCTACCGAAGCGAAGAGAGAGAGAAAACCTTCAGGTGGTCGTGATGCAGACAACCGTCGTCGCCGCAAGAGTATGAAAAAGGATGAGGGGCCACAGAAGAGAGCCCATCAACTTGAAGAGGCAAAGATTGTTGATGGAAACATTGCAGCCAATGCGCCAGAGGTCGAGAAGGTTACCGAGGTTAACGGTAATGTCGCTTCAGCCCCTGTAGTGGTCGAAAAAGCGCCAACAGAGGTCGATGGTAATACTGTAAACAGCAGCGCTGCTCCTGTGGCAGAAACTAAACCTACTGCACCGGTTGTTGAGGAGAAAGAGCCAGAGCCTGTTGCAAAAGTTGAACCTGCCGCTCCGGTTGTAGAAGAGAAAGCGCCAGAACCTGTCGCA
>JAPHSO010000050.1 GCA_026193675.1 Gammaproteobacteria bacterium
ACGCTCACTCAATCTGCTGACTCGTGGCGATCTATCTGCCATGGCGCTCGGAGTAGAGACAGGAACGCTCAGAGTTCAACTCTATCTCATCACCTCGCTACTCACTGCTACAGCGGTAACCATTGGTGGCTCTATCGGATTTATCGGCCTGATCACGCCACACATTCTCAGACTTATCATCGGGAGTGATCACCGCCTGCTACTCCCCGCCTCAATTCTGCTGGGAGGAGCCATTCTGATGTTGGCCGATATCCTCTCCAGAACCATCATCTCCCCTCAACAGCTGCCAGTCGGTGTCATCACCGCCATCATCGGTGTTCCGCTGTTCCTCTACCTGCTCAGAAAGGATGGCGAGAGATGAGCTCGTTGATAGCCAACAATCTAACGCTCAATATTGAGGAGAGAACACTCTGCGAAGCACTCGACCTGAATCTACAGCCGGGTGAGATTTGGTCGGTGCTCGGCCCCAATGGCTCAGGCAAAAGCACGTTGCTTAGAACGTTGGCTCATCTACAGCTACCCTCTGAGGGAGAGCTCCAGTTGGACGGCATACCGTTGGTCAGCATCAAGCGTCATGAGCTGGCGCAAAAGGTCGGTGTGCTGTTTCAGGAGATCCAGGATCCATTTCCGGTCACTCTATTTGAGCAGGTGCTCAGTGGCCGCTACCCACACCTTTCACGCTGGTCCAAAGAGAGTACAACCGATTATGCAATTGCTGATCAGGCGATTAAGGCGATGGGACTGGAGCAGCTCTCAACCCATCTAACCCACCACCTCTCTGGTGGTGAACGACAGCGCGCCGCCTTCGCGACTGTATTGGCTCAACAGCCCGACATCTATCTGCTTGATGAGCCGCTCAACCATCTCGATCTCCCCTACCAGATGCGACTGTTGGAAAAGATCCGTGAACTTTCAACACAGCAGCACTCAATTTTAATGGTGCTGCATGATCCCAATATCGCGCTACGCTGGAGTAGTCATACCCTGCTTCTGTTCGGTGACGGGCGCTGGCTTGCGGGCCCCACTGATGAGGTGATCAGTGCCGACAATCTCAGCTCACTCTACCGCTACCCACTGATCGAGCTAAATTCACCGCAAGGGTGTTATTACATTCCTCAATAGCTAACAGATTGATCTATCAGCTTTTCTATTCTTTAACAGCTACAAAACAGCCCCCACTTCGAGTCCATCAAACCCACACAAGATTGACAACCAAACTGTTCGGCAGATAAAGTGACGGCTGTTTCAGGTGTTCCGAATCTGCTATCGCAGAGAGGAATGAAACGGGAATTCGGTGCGCTTTCCATAAAAAAAGCAATCCCGAAGCTGCCCCCGCAACGGTAAACGATTGACAGGTATTCATCACAGCCACTGTGCCAAGCGCATGGGAAGGCGAATACCTCAAGGTAGTTATTAAACCTTCATCGTGAGCCCGGAGACCGGCCTGAAGCAGACATTCCAGTGCTGCGGCGGGCGGTGCATGGGTGATGACCGCCTCCGCTGTTTCTCACTCAAATCCCCTCCTCCTCTCCACTGATTCAACCCTTTTGTTATTGCGCGGGTGAGCGCTGAGGAGACAACATGAACCAAACAGACCTATCCATTGCGGCACTACTACTCGGTGGCTCAAGCCTGATTCAGGCTGCCGATGAGATGATCAATCCTATCGTGGTTACCGCGACACGTACCGCCCAAAGCGTAGATGCCACACTTGCACCGGTTAGTGTCATCACCCGAGAGGAGATCGAGCAATCTCAAGCGGGCAACCTCACCGAGCTGCTGGCCGGCACTATCGGGATTGATGTGACCGAGACCGGTTGGTATGGACAGAGCAGCGGCTATTTCATCCGTGGCGCCAGTTCAAAACATATCCTGGTCCTGATTGATGGGGTACGCCTGGGATCGGCAACCACCGGAAGCACCGATCTGGTGGAGATCGGTCTCAATCATATTGAACGAATTGAGTTTGTCCCGACACTCGTCTGCGAATATTCTTTTGTACTATATAGAGATCTTTCGGATAAACAAGTTGCTGAAATTGCATGTTATTTAAGCATTCTTCAACCGTGTAACCGAAAATTTCCGCGAATTTTGGATTGACATATATTAGTCTGTCGTCCTGGATAATGTTAATGCCCACAAGTGAATTTTCTGCAATTTTCCGGA
>JAPHSO010000177.1 GCA_026193675.1 Gammaproteobacteria bacterium
CCCTGTTCACCGGCACGGGCCGCCTCAATCGCCGCATTGAGTGCCAGCAGATTGGTCTGCTCGGCTATACCTTGAATCACACCCAGGATAGAGCCGATCTCATTGCTGTTCTGTTCCACTTCGTGGATCACCTCAGCGGCGCTATTGATCTCTGATGAGAGCTGCTGGATCTGTGAAATGGTCTCCTCCATTGCTCGCTCACCACCGACAACCTCATTGTTGGCCGCATTGGCCGCTTCAGCGGTGCGAGTGGTGTTGGATGCAACCTCTTCAACCGTTGAGTTCATTTCGGTAATTGCGGTCGCAACCTGAGTCGTCTCACTCAACTGAATATCAACAGCCTGGCTGGTCTCTTCGGTGATGACAGCCGTCTCCTCAGCGGTGGCCGCCAATTGCGATGCGGCATCGTTCACAAGACTGATACTTTGCGCCATTGTTGAGATCATCGAATTAAATGCAGTGGCGGCTGCACCCAGCTCATCGTTTGAGTTGATATCAACCCTCTTCGTCAGATCGGAGTTACTCTCAATCTCGACAATGGTATCGCTTAGCTTCACGATCGGCTTGGCGATAGTTCCTGCGAACCAGAGCGAGATGACCATACCAATACCGGTCACCGCTAGAGCGATAATGACAATCGCCATAACAATTGATGAAACCAGGTTATCGATTGGGCGGAACGCCTCCTCTTCATCGATCTCCGCCATAATGACCCAGTCAAGCCCATTAATTTTAAGCGGTGCATAGGCCGATAACACCGGCACACCACGATAGTCGGGGAAGATATCAAATCCACTCTGACCCGAAACCGCTGCATTAACGCCCCTGGTATCGATACGTTGTAGACCGATATTGCTCTGCTTCGCTCCAATCGTCTCAACGGTTGAGGATGGGGTACCGCCACTGCGCAACGCCTCAAGATAGCCCTCCTGATCTTCAATCAGGAAACGACTGATACTCTTGGCCATTTTATCGGCACCAACAATATAGGTCTCGCCCGACTCACCCAGACCGACATCTCTCCAGTTGCCGTGTTGGGTCATCATGTTATTGATCTTGCCGATCGGCATCTGGAAGATGAGGATCGCCACCTTCTTTCCCGACTCAAAGATTGGCGATGCGATGAAAGCCGCCTGATCCTGATAGGAGGGACCATAGGGGGCAAAATCTGTAAGCGCAGTATCATCAGCACCACTAAGTTGATTGGCCTTACGGAACGCCTCACCAATACCTGATTGCGCAAAAGCGCCCGTTTTCAGTGAAGTTGTGAAGTCGAGCTCTTTAAAGACTGAGTAGACGATATCGCCGCTATCGGGATCGGCAATAAAGATGTCGTAGTACTCAAACTTCTGCAGATAGTCACGGAAGATGGGGTGGTAGATCTCATGATTACGACTATAGGTCGTATTATCGCCGAGACTATCCAGCTTGTCTTTCTCTCCCAGTGAGTTGGGATTGGCTTGGATAAAGCGATACTGCAGAGCAATTGAGTCATCATCAAGTTGTGAAAGCCAACTGTCGCCATTAAATGATTCACCAGCGTTTCGACGCTTGTATTCACTACTGAAGTCATCACGATAGTACTTGGCCAGCTCGCTTCGCTCAGTCTCTACATCTGCCGAGACCTCCTCTCTATAGCTGCCAAAGCTACTGACAAAACTGAGAGCGGCGTTGATCACCATACGGCTATTAGAGAAGGTCTGTACCTGTTTCTCAATGGTGCCGAAATAGTCTTCAACATGCGCCTTAGTAAGATCACGAGTTGCAACCAAGCGCTCTTGATTAGCATTTTGAAGTGCTGCTGTACTCTCTTTAGCTGCCATCTGCTCAATTGCAAAACTGACAATAATGACGGGGACAGCGACCAGTAACGCTCCTGATAGAAGCATCTTATTTCTAATTAACATTCTAAATTACCCTCTTACCCATTCCGTGTTAGGTTTTTTATCCCACTCATTCAATACGGCGAACGAGCGTGTTCTTTATGTTTCATCCAATTCATTCAATATATGGAACGAACGACCATTTTCTCTTATTCACCCAACGCATGGAGTGAATGATTACCATTTATCCTATTGTTTTAGTCGGATATTAGCGTAACTACGCACCGATTTGAAGTATTTATGAGTATCCATCTCAGTTATAACAGAAAATTAATCAAAATGGCCACCACCATGAGCCGCGATTCAGGCTCGCTTCACAGCCTTTCAATTGGCCAGCATATCTCGCAGCACGACGCTTGACCTTCTGCGCCACCTTAACCAGCCACGGTTTACTGAGATAGGTTTTACGCTGGTAGCCACCATGCCCCTCATGATAGGCAAGATAGAGTTTGTAGGCATCCCATTTAGAGATCCCCAACCTTTTATGGGAGATATCTGAGTACCAGCCGATAAAGTTGACCGCATCTTCGTAGTCATCACGGTCATCACTAAAGCGAGTTGTTTTGGTGCGATACCAGTCCCAGGTCTCATCCTTAACCTGCGCGTAACCGTAGGCCGATGAGGGCCTGAACCAGGGGATAATACCCAGAATCCAGGTCCGCTCCGGTTTCGCATCGTACATAAATTTTGACTCTTGATGGATGATCGCCAGCTGCACATGCACCGGTACGCCATAACGCTCAAACACCCGTTTAGAGTATTTATACCAATCATCCTTTTCGCGAAAGATTTCACAGGCGTTGTCGATATTTTTAGGGGGAGTGGTTGCGCAGCCCGAAATGAGTAGCAGCGAAAGGAGGGAGATAATAAGTGAGGCGCGCTTGATCATGCGCAAATCTTAGCGGTTAATGCCGGCCAATCACAGCCTTCTCGAAAACGCTCTTAACTGCGTATCGCCGCGAGTACCAGATCCCATACCTGTTCGGCACTCTCTTCACCGCTTAAAAAGTAGTCCGGATTATATATTTCTGGGTGCGCCTCAACATTGCGTCGTCGAATCGGCTCATTGGTCTGATACAGCAGAATCGCTCCGAGGATCATCATATGTACAAAAAAGGGATTTACCTTGCGGAACTGACCATTATCTATCCCCTGCTGAATCGTATCACCAAGGGCTCCGAGTAGCTTCCCCATATGCTGCAGGGCGCTATCGGGTAACGTTTTACCTCCCGAAGCGATCTCCCGCAGAAAGATGGGGGCGGTAAAGTTCATCGCCTGACTGCTCACAGAGAGGGTATGGATAAACGCCTTTATCTTCGATTCAGGATCAGCCGACTCCTTCACCGCATGGCACACGTCACTAATGGTTTGGCCCAGCACCCGATCCAGCACGGCAGAGTAGAGTGCCGCTTTATCACCAATTTGGTAGTAAAGTGTCGCCTTGTTGACCTTAGCCCTCTTGGCTATTGCATCAACCTTGGCACCCTCGTAACCTTGTTCGGCAAAGATCTCAGATGCGATCTGAATAATCTTCTCCGCCGTTGCACTGATCTCTCTAGACATAATCACTTCCATAGTTAATTGGCGCCATTCTATCAGATAGCACTCAGAGTTTTAACCGTATGTTTTAACCAAATGGTTGAATATATATTTCATGGCGATATACTACAGACTCAAAAAATAAAATATGTGGAGTCTGTTAGATGAAAAAAATTCAATTGAGTTGGGTACTCGTCGTTATCCTATCGGTGGTTGTCGCCATCTTTGCCTATAAATTTACCGCTGGTGCAGTCGCACCATCAGACGAGGGACGCCAGGCGGTACTGATCAGTAAGGATGAACGTAATGCCCTGCTACTGGAGATGCGTACCTGGCTTGAGAGTGCTCAAGGTGTTCTAGCTGCTGCAAACAGTGGTGACATGGCGAAGGTTGCAACAATCGCCCGTGTTTCAGGTATGGCCGCCGAAGAGGAGACTCCCGGCTCACTCTTCGCCAAAATCCCTATCGCCATGAAGACACTCGGTTTTGCCACACGTGGACGCTTTGATGATATGGCTGTCATGGCTGAAGAGGGTAAGAGCGGTCAAGAGATCAGCGCCTACCTGGCAGACACCATGAATAACTGTATCGCCTGCCACGCCATGTACACCTTTGTAGACGAGGCCACTGTAAAATAGTTATTGAAAAAGGTTGAGAGAGGGAATTTGGGGGCTTCGTGCCCCCTTTTCTTTGCCTACATGGGCGGTATGAATCGCCTCCATACGCGTGCAGCGTACGACCGCCATGGATGGCGGAAGCGCATATCTCATTTGATGCATCACTGGGGCACAAACAACACCGCTCATTCGCATCCCTGCGATCGCGGTGTACCTACGTCCCTGTAGGCAAAAAAAAGGAAGGCTGACGCCTTCCTCAAAGGGTTGGGGGGTGTAACCAATCGCTTGGTTGAATTATAAAGTAGAATTCCATAGTGATTTTGTCAAGTTTCTTATGAAAGATTTTTCTCGAATGTCGTGATACGATTTGCGATTCGAAAAACAGTTACCCGCCATGTCACCCAAAAAGAAGAACAAGTGCCAGAAGTGCACCGCCAAATGTTGCACCTATGTTAGTCAGCAAATTGACACCCCTCGCTCTATAGCCACCTTCGATTTTCTGTTATGGCAGCTCTCCCACAAGGATATGCAGCTCTATAAAGATGAGGATGGCTGGTTTTTGCTGATCAACAACCGCTGTAACCATATTCAGGAAGATGGTTCATGCGGCATCTATGAGGTGAGACCCCAAATCTGTCGCGATCACACCAATGACTATTGCGAGTATGACTCGCCTGCTGAAGATGGTTTTGAGCTCTTCTTCGATGGCTACGAGAGCCTGGATAAATATTGTCGAAAGCGCTTTAAGAAGTGGGATAAACGTTTTAAAAAGAGTAAATCCTGATAACGGCTAGGGCATGATCTCGCGAAAATCATCTATCGCGAAATAGTGTTCAAACTGCAACGGGGCGACCGCCTTTGAGTCGGGCTGTTTAATCGCCACCAGCCACTCTATACCGTAACGGGCCGCCGAATCGAGCACTCTGACACTGTCATCGACAAAGACTGTGCGACCCTTATCAAATGGCTCCACCTCCTGTAACTTTTCCCAAAAACGGGGATCCTCCTTCGGGATGCCAAAGTCGTGGGAGCAGATGACACCATCCAGATGGTCACCGATGGGTGTTTTAGCCAGCTTGATGGCGAGACTCTTTTGGTGGGCATTGGTCACCAGAACCCGACGCTTCCCGATCCTCTTCACCGCTTCAAGAAATTCAAGGACATGGGGGTGGACCTGAATCAGGTGGTCAACCTCCTGCTTTAACAGCGCAATATCGAGACCCAGCTCTTCGGTCCAGTAGTCGACACAGTACCAGTTGATACTTCCCTCGAGGGTCAGATAGCGCCCCTTGAGCTCTGCGCTCGCCTCCTCCAGCGTAATCCCCTCCTTGGCGGCATACTGTTCTGGCACATGGTGGAGCCAGAAATAGTTATCAAAGTGGAGATCAAGCAGGGTGCCATCCATATCGAGGAATAGCTTGTCGATCTCTTCCCAGTTGACGTCTTCATTGATGCGGGATTGTGTCATTTTTATAGGTTCGCTGTATGATACCGGTTCTTGATCACAGGATAGTCGCTACTGCCTCTGCATTTAGCCCATATTAATTCAATAGCATCGTGTCCAACAAACCTAAAATACTCAACCAGGCCATCGTCGCCCAGAGCCGTCTGTTCAGGATTGAGCAGGTCGACCTGCGCTTCTCTAATGGGGTTGAAACCCACTATGAGCGGATGCTCGGCTCTACTCAGGGTGCGGTGTTGATTGTACCGATTCTTAATGAGTCGACCCTGCTGATGATTAAAGAGTACTGCGTTGGCGTGGAGCGTTACGAGCTGACTCTGCCTAAGGGCAAGATAGACAGCGGGGAGTCGATCCTCGATGCCGCCAACCGCGAACTACAGGAGGAGGTCGGCTACGCTGCCGGCAAACTCACTCACTTGAAGTCGATAAGTCTGGCGCCCGGCTACTCAACCCAGTTCACCCATATTGTGGTGGCTGAAGAGCTCTATCCCTGTGAAAGTGTCGATGGCGATGAACCCGAGCCACTTGAGGTGGTCTCTCTCGATCTGGAGCAGCTCAATGAAATTGTGGTTCAGGAGGAGTGTACCGAGGGGCGCACCATTGCAGCCCTCTATCTGACTCGCGAATTTCTCAACGGTAATGTGGAGGCCCAATCTTGAGTCAGGATCTCTGCAATCTACTTGATCCCGCCCTTGATGTAGCCATTGAGGCGGGGCGTCAGATTCTTGAGATCTATGAATCGGGTTTTGAGGTGGTTCGAAAATCGGATCATACCCCGGTCACCGAGGCCGACCTGGCAGCCAGCAGGGTGATCGAGCAGGGGCTTGCCGCGCTCACCCCATCACTACCGGTGCTAACAGAGGAATCAGAAGGGATCTCTCCTGAACGGCGCCAGCAGTGGCAGCAGTTCTGGCTTGTTGATCCATTAGATGGCACTCAGGAGTTTATCAACAAAACAGGCGAGTTCACCGTAAATATCGCCCTGATTGACGGAGATAGGCCAATTTTAGGCATTGTCTACGCACCTGCGATGGGGCTCTACTACTACGCCTGCCGAGGTCATGGCGCCTATAAACGCATCGCCACTGAACAGCCTAAGGCGATTTGTGTGCGCGAGTGGCAGGGGGGTAAGGTGGTGGTTGCCTGCGGTCACTCTCGCTGTGGCAGTCAGCTACAGGAGCTACTTAAACAGTTTGGCGAATATGAGGTCATTTCCTTAGGAAGCGCTCTCAAATCTTGCTGGGTGGCTGAGGGTAAAGCCGATATCTATGCCCGCTTTGGTCCAACATCTGAGTGGGACACCGCTGCGGCGCAATGTATTGTTGAAGAGGCCGGTGGCTCGATCACCAATACCCAACTTGAACCGCTCTGCTATAACCGTGGTGATGACCTGCTTAATCCACACTTTCTGGTGAGCGGTCAGGGACTTAACTTGAGGGACTACTTCTGTTCCGATTCCGCGTCATAGACCGCCATAATCTCCTTCAGCTCCACAAGTACAGAGGCTCGATCATCACTGTTAAGTGAGCTGACCAGTTCCGGTTTTTCGCCACTCTCAATCGCCGAAATTGTGCTGCGAACCCCATCACAACCAAGCTGACAGATATCATCGATACAACTACTTACGCTCTCTCTATTTTCTGTCATCTCATTCTCTTACAGGGTTTCACAACGCTGATTAAGCCACTGCTTAAAATCATTTCCAAGTTTTTCATTACGCAGAGCGTAGTCTACATTAGCCTGCAGATAGCCCAACTTGTCACCACAATCGTAACTCTTACCATCAAACATGTAGCCGAACATCTGCTCCTCTTCAAGCAGCTCTGCCATCGCATCGGTAAGCTGAATTTCGCCACCGGCACCAGGTAGAGTATTTTGCAGCAGCTCCATAATCCTGGGGGTAAAGATATAGCGCCCAACCACCGAGAGATTCGAAGGGGCATCGGCAGGTTTCGGTTTTTCAACCAGCGCGGTGATACGCAGATCATCACCCTCAACTGCGGCGATACCGTACTTCTCAACCTCAGAATCATCAACCTGCTCAAGGGCAATAAGCGATGTCTGACGCTGGTTAAATAGCTCTACCATTTGGGCCATGCAACCCTTCTGGGGGTGATACATCAACACATCGGGAAGGATGACGGCAAACGGCTCATCTCGCAGTACAGGCTCAGCACAGAGCACCGCATGCCCCAGACCCAGCGTCTCGGGCTGACGTACGCCGATAATACGGACATTGGGCGGGGTGATTGAGCGCTTGATCTCCAGCAGCTCATCTTTGCCCCGCCGAATCAGCTCCTGCTCAAGCTCATAGTGCTTGTCAAAGTGGTTTTCGATCGCCGGCTTGGCCGAGTGGGTCACCAGCACCACATCGGTAATCCCCGCCTCCGCAGCCTCTTCAACGATATATTGGATCAGCGGCTTGTCGACAACCGGCAACAGCTCCTTGGGAACCGCCTTGGTCGCTGGAAGAAATCGACTTCCCAGACCGGCTACAGGTATCACGACTTTTCGGAGTGGTTTCATAGTTGAGATCGAATATTAGAATGGTCTGCTATTGTAATGAAGCCACGCCAGGATGCAATTTATAATGCGGTTTCCCCTGTTTCGCCTTGACATCATCGACCGAGATCGCTTTAATACGCGGCTTCGTGGCTCGATAGCTCAGTCGGTAGAGCAGAGGATTGAAAATCCTCGTGTCCCTGGTTCGATTCCAGGTCGAGCCACCACTATTCCAAAAGGTCTGGCATCTATTGCCGGACCTTTGTCGTTTCTGGGGCTCAATTCTCACCTATTCACACTCCACCAACTCATCTCGACACCTCATCAGGGTTAGAATCTTCTCCGTCAATATCAGCTCCATCGCGTACATCATCTTGCCACCGGGTATGACAATATTATCGAAGGCCGAGAGACTCGCCCCCTCAATCAGCTCTTTGAGCTGCAGCTTGTACTCCACTGAGGGGCGATCTTTAACGAAATGAATAATCACCACGCTCTGATCTGCTGTTGGTATCGCCTTTCCGGTCAGCGGATTTGAGGTATCGACCATCGGCACCCGCTGGAAGTTGATATGGGTGTGGTCAAACTGCGGCAGGATATAGTGCATGTAGTCGTACATCCGCCGATAGATGGTGTTGACCACATCTTCATGCTCATAACCCCGCTCACGGGTATCGCGATCCACCTTCTGGATCCACTCCAGATTGATACTGGGGGCGACACCAATCAGTAGTTCGACCTCATCGATCATATTGACCTCATCGGTCACCACTCCGCCATGAAGCCCCTCATAAAAGAGCAGGTCTGTCCCCACAGGTAGCGACTCCCACTCGGTAAAGCTGCCCGGCTTCTGTCCATATTGAATCGACTCCTCCTCACTATGGATATAGTGGCGAAACATCCCCTCACCACGCTCACCGTAACTTTTAAAGAGCTCATACTGGCGATCAAAGTGATTCCCCTCTGGGCCAAAGTGACTCAAATTGCGCCCCTCTTTTTTGGCCAACTTGAGCTGCCGCTTCATCTCCTTGCGATCGTAACGATGAAAACTATCCCCTTCGACAAAGGCGGCTGTTGCACCAATGCGCTGAAAGATATTCTCCAGGGCGCACTTTACCGTTGTCGTCCCTGCCCCTGACGAACCGGTAATCGCGATAATGGGGTATCGTTTTGACATCATCTCCCCCTGAATGGTTTTGAATCAGCAGTACCTTGTGTGGCACCTGTTGCATAAATAATAGGAGGTGGCTGGCGCTTTGTCAGATCATCGTGCAGATCTTGGCAATAAATTTAGGTATCGTTTGGAAATAAATTATCAAACAATTCCAGAGCCATTTACTTGGTAATAGGTTAGTGGTAAAAAAAGGGATATAAAAAAGAGGGAAGAATATGAAGCGTTACCTTTGTGATGTCTGTGGACTCATTTACGACGAGGAGAAGGGATTA
>JAPHSO010000080.1 GCA_026193675.1 Gammaproteobacteria bacterium
GGGTCGTCCCGGCCCTGTTGTGATCGATATCCCAAAGGATATTACTGCGATGAGGTTTAAATATACTCATCCAAAAGAGATCGATATGCGCTCTTACCATCCTGTTAGCAAGGGACATCCTGGGCAGATGAAGCGCGCTGTTACGATGATGCTTAAGGCGAAGCGCCCCATTCTTTATACAGGTGGTGGTGTCGTTCTTGATAACGCCTCTAAGGCGCTGATCGATCTGGCCAAGCAGCTCAATATTCCGGTCACCAACACCTCAATGGGTCTGGGTGGTTACCCTGCAACGGACAGACAGTGTGTGGGTATGCTCGGTATGCACGGTACCTATGAGGCCAATATGGCCATCTCTCACTGTGATGTGATGATTGCGGTCGGTGCCCGTTTTGATGACCGTGTTACCGGTAATATCGAAAAGTTTGCACCCAAAGCGAAGATTATCCACATTGATATCGATCCTGCATCGATCTCTAAGAATGTTTCGGTCGATATCCCCATTGTGGGCGGTGTCAATCTAGTGCTCAGGGCGCTGCTCAAGCTGATTAAAGCTGATGAGCGTCAGCAGGACGATGAGGCGATCGAAAAATGGTGGGAGCAGATCGAGAAGTGGCGCAGCAAAGATTGTCTAAAGTACAGGCAGACAAAGACCGGTGCGATTAAACCTCAGTTTGTGCTCGATACCCTCTATAAGGTGACCAAGGGCGATGCATTTGTCACCTCTGATGTGGGACAACACCAAATGTGGGCGGCTCAGTTCTACAAATTTGATAAGCCACGTCGCTGGATCAATTCTGGTGGTCTCGGCACGATGGGCTTTGGTCTGCCCGCAGCGATGGGGGTGCAGTTGGCACATCCCAAAGCACAGGTTGCCTGTATCGCTGGTGACGGTGGTGTGCAGATGAATATCCAGGAGCTCTCTACCTGTTTACAGTATCAACTGCCTATTAAGCTGATCTGCCTCAATAACGGCTATCTTGGCATGGTGCGTCAGTGGCAGGAGTTCTTTTATGAGAGCCGCTATTCGCAGGTTAACGTTGAGGCGCAACCCGATTTTGTGAAGCTGGCGGAATCTTATGGTCATGTCGGCATTCAGGTCACCAATTCTGCCGATGTTGAGAGTGCGCTGGTTGAGGCATTCAAGCAGAAGGACCGTTTTGTCTTCCTCAACTTCATTACCGACCCGGAGGAGAATGTCTATCCAATGGTTCCGGCGGGTGCAGGTCTAGAGGAGATGTTGCTGTTATGAGACATATAATCTCTATTCTGATGGAGAATGAGGCGGGAGCACTTTCGCGAGTCGCAGGCCTGTTCTCAGCTCGTGGTTATAACATTGAGTCACTCACCGTTGCGCCTACAGAGGATCCATCTCTGTCACGTATGACTCTGGTCACTCGTGGCTCAGAGCAGATCATCGAGCAGATCCTCAAACAGCTCAACAAGCTGATTGATGTGGTCAAGGTGCTTGATTTGGGGGATACCGCTCATGTTGAGCGAGAGATGCTGCTGATTAAGGTTGAGGCGAAAGGTGCCGACAATCGTGATGAACTGAAACGTCTCTCTGATATCTTCCGTGCGCGTATAATTGACGTGACCGATTCGACCTACACCTGTGAGCTAACTGGTGCAGGACACAAGCTGGATGCATTTATTAATGCGTTAGGTAGCGCCAACATTCTAGAGACAGTGCGCTCTGGTGTGAGTGGTATTTCGCGCGGCTCCAAAAGTCTGCATCTTTAAACATTTTTAAATAATTGAATAATCTAACCTTAAGGTAACTGGAAATATGAACATCTATTACGACAAAGATTGCGATCTCTCAATCATCAAAGGGATGAAAGTAACCATCGTTGGTTACGGATCACAGGGTAATGCCCACGCCAACAATCTAAAAGACTCAGGTGTTGATGTCACCGTTGCCCTACGTGAAGGTTCTTCTTCTGCGGCAAAAGCAGAAGCCGCTGGTCTGACTGTTAAAAATACTGCTGCAGCAGTAAGCGAAGCTGATCTGGTCATGATCCTCACGCCTGATGAGTTCCAGTCACAGCTCTACAAGAACGAAATCGAGCCAAACATCAAGCAGGGTGCAACCCTCGCTTTTGCCCACGGTTTTGCAATTCATTACAACCAGGTGGTTCCACGTGCCGACCTGGATGTCATCATGATCGCTCCAAAGGCTCCTGGACACACTGTACGTTCTGAGTTTGTAAAGGGCGGCGGTATTCCTGATCTGATCGCTATTTTCCAGGATGCCTCTGGTAAGGCGAAAGATGTTGCTCTTTCATATGCTTCAGGCGTTGGTGGTGGTCGCACCGGTATTATCGAAACTACCTTTAAGGATGAGACTGAAACTGACCTCTTTGGTGAGCAGGCTGTTCTTTGTGGTGGTGCGGTTGAGCTGGTTAAAGCCGGTTTTGAGACCCTTACAGAAGCGGGCTATGCTCCTGAGATGGCATACTTTGAGTGTCTGCACGAGCTTAAGCTGATTGTTGATCTGATGTACGAGGGTGGCATCGCCAATATGAACTACTCCATCTCAAACAACGCTGAGTATGGTGAGTATGTTACCGGTCCTCAGGTCATCAACGATGAGTCTCGTTGGGCGATGAAAGAGGCGCTGAACAATATTCAGAATGGTGAGTATGCCAAGAAGTTTATCCTTGAGGGAATGTCCAACTATCCTGAGATGACTGCATGGCGCCGTAACAATGCTGCGCATCCAATTGAGGTTGTCGGTGGCAAGCTGCGTGAGATGATGCCGTGGATCACTGAGAATGCCCTGGTAGATAAAGATAAGAACTAAGTTCTACTCTTAATCATTGCTGAGAGGCCGGCTACTGCGAGGTAGTCGGCCTTTTGCTATTTATAGGTAATCGGTTTGCGATTCAAAAAAGCGGACATGGAAAAATTAAGATAAAATATCCGGATGGAAAATAATACAAAACGTCGGCGCGGTATCTATCTACTTCCCAATCTGTTTACCACGGCCGCTCTATTTGCCGGTTTTTATGCCATCGTTGCGGCAATGGATAGCAACTTTGAGAAGGCCGCTATAGCGATATTTATTGCAATGGTGCTGGATGGGCTGGATGGCCGTGTGGCACGAATGACCAATACTCAGAGTGAGTTTGGTGCTGAGTACGATAGTCTGTCAGATATGGTCTCATTTGGTCTTGCGCCAGCATTGGTCATGTATGAATGGGTGTTGCAGGGAATGGGTAAAATTGGCTGGTTGGCCGCTTTTATTTATGTGGCGGCAGCAGCGTTGAGACTGGCGCGATTCAATACCCAGGTGGCTGTCGCCGATAAGGGTTACTTTCAGGGTTTGGCAAGTCCTGCAGCTGCAGCCATCGTTGCGGGCGCTGTATGGGTTGGCGAAGGTTACCAGCTTCATGATTTTGTCCGCAGTTGGGGGGCAGTTGCTTTGACCATCATTGCCGGTGTGTTGATGGTGAGCAATATTCGCTACTACAGTTTTAAGACATTCGATCTTAAAGGGAGAGTTCCCTTTGTGGCGATGCTGATTGTCGTATTGATCTTTGTGTTGATCTCGATCGATCCACCCCAGGTGCTCTGGAGTGTCTTTCTACTCTACGCAATATCAGGCCCTGTTCTGACGATTTTATTGTTGATTCGCCATCGAAAAAGACGTGAAGAGAAGCGTCGTGAAGAGTAATGGTTTAGCTGTATTGGCAATGACCGGTTTGCGCGGTATAGTCGCTCCATATGAATACTCAGGTAGCACAAAAAAATCATTGCACGCAAACTTTTGTGTCTGTTCTGCTGCTACGACTGCCCTAAGGGGCATCCCGACTCTTTTGTGGCCGTAGGGCCAACCCAAATCTATTTTTTCAGTGGCTATTCACCAAAATAGGCTATTTCTGGAGCATTGTTATGAGTGATAAATTATTTATTTTTGATACCACCTTACGTGATGGCGAGCAGAGTCCCGGTGCATCAATGACCAAGGATGAGAAGGTTCGTATCGCCAGGACATTAGAGAAGATGCGTGTCGATGTTATTGAGGCCGGCTTTCCTATTGCTTCGGTAGGCGATTTTGAGGCGGTTAAAGCGGTAGCCGATACCATAAAAGATTCTACCATCTGCGGACTGGCACGTGCCCTTGATAAAGATATCGACAGAGCAGGGGAGGCACTTAAAGGAGCCAACTCATCTCGAATTCACACCTTCATTGCGACCTCTCCAATCCATATGGAGCAGAAGCTGCGGATGAGCCCGGATCAGGTTGTGGAGCAGGCAGTGCACGCAGTCAAGCGTGCGCGACAATATACCGATAATATCGAGTTTTCGGCGGAGGATGCGGGTCGCTCTGATATCGATTTTCTCTGCCGAATCTTTGAGGCTGCCATTGAGGCGGGGGCAACTACCCTTAATGTGCCGGATACCGTCGGTTATAACCTGCCTGAGCAGTTTGGAGAGACCTTAAGACTGCTTCGTGAAAAGATGCCCAATTCGGATAAGGCTATCTTCTCGGTTCATTGCCACAATGACCTTGGACTTGCGGTAGCCAACTCTTTGGCTGCAGTTGCAAATGGTGCACGTCAGGTTGAGTGTACGATCAATGGTCTGGGCGAGCGTGCCGGAAATGCAGCGCTTGAAGAGGTGGTGATGGCGGTCAAAACCCGTAAGGATATCTTCAGTTGCTATACCGATATCGATACCACCCAAATTGTTCCGGCATCACGTCTAGTCTCTGGTATTACCGGTTTCCCTGTACAGCCCAACAAGGCGATTGTTGGTGCAAATGCTTTTGCTCATGAATCGGGCATTCATCAGGATGGGGTGCTCAAGGCTCGAGAGACCTATGAGATTATGTCGGCCGAGGATGTGGGTTGGGCCGCCAATCGTATGGTGATGGGGAAGCACTCTGGGCGTAACGCTTTCCGCAGCAAAATGAATGAGCTGGGTATCGAGTTTGAATCGGAGGAGTCGCTTAATGAGGCATTCACCCGTTTTAAGGCGCTTGCCGACAAAAAACATGAGATCTTCGATGCCGACTTGCAGGCTCTGATGACCGCTACCAGCAATGAGATGGCGGTGAGTGAGCAGATCAAGCTGGTCTCTCTAAAAGTCTGTTCGGAAACTGGCGAGACACCACATGCAGTGGTCACCATGACCTGTGATGGCAAAGAGTGCACCGGTGAGGCTGAAGGCGGTGGGCCGGTTGATGCGGCACTCAAGGCGATCGACTCGATTGTTAAAAGTGAGACGGAACTGCTCCTCTATTCTGTTAATAATATTACCAGTGGCACCGACTCACAGGGTGAAGTGACAGTTCGTCTGGAGAAAGAGGGGCGCATTGTAAATGGTCAGGGTGCCGATACCGATATTGTGATCGCCTCTGCAAAGGCCTTTATTAATGCTGTCAATAAGATCCTACTGCCAGAAGAGCGCTTTAAACCACAAGGTAGTGACGTCTAATTTATTAGACTAGCCGAGATGGACGAGAGGCAATTTAACTATTTGCAGGAGATGGATATCCCTCTATGGGTATCGCGTGAAGAAATTCTCAGAGATGAGGCGCACGAACCCAATAGTGAGATTCAACATCGGGTGGAAGCTGAAGTGTCTCAGCAGATTGCTGAGCCGTCACCACCACCTGTTGAAATAGTGGCGCAGCCTCAACCTCAACTTGAGGCAGCAGTGATAGATGAGCCTCAAGCTGCAGCTATAAAGAGCGATGATCTCTCCTCGCTGGATTGGGAGGCTCTTCAGGGTGAGGTGAGTCGATGTCAGAATTGCTCTGAGCTGGTTAGCCACCGGAGTCGGACTGTCTTTGGTGTTGGTGATGCTCAGGCCGATTGGCTCATCATTGGTGAGGCGCCGGGAGCTGAAGAGGATCGTCAGGGTGAGCCGTTTGTTGGACCTGCGGGTCAGCTCCTTAATGCGATGTTGCAGGCGATAGGTCTTCAACGTTCACAGGTCTATATTACCAATATTCTTAAATGTCGCCCCCCCAGCAATCGTGATCCTAAAGTGGATGAGATTGAACAGTGTTGTCGTTATCTGCAGCGGCAGATAGCGTTAATTCAGCCGAAGGTCATTCTGGTTGTGGGACGGATTGCTGCCCAGAGCCTGCTGCAATCGAGTGAGCCCGTTGGAAAATTGAGAGGCAGGGTTCATCAGCTTGAATCGGGTATTCCTCTTATCGTGACCTATCACCCGGCCTATTTATTGCGTGCACCTGCTGAAAAGGCAAAGGCGTGGCATGACCTGAAATTGGCACACAATGTCTTCAACCGTTAGCTCAGATTTGCAGGGGTTATCGATTCATCCGATGTCGGATGCGGACATCTCTGCTGTATTTGATATTGAACAGAGGGCCTATGAACACGGTTGGACAGAGGGAATTCTGAAGGACTGTATTCGGGTTGGCTACCTCTGTTGGACGGTTCAGATAGATGAACAGATCATCGGTTACGGTATCATTTCGGTTGGCGCAGGTGAGGCACACCTGCTCAATCTGGCGATTGATCCTCAATTTCAAAAAAGGGGGCTGGGACGTAGAGTGCTCCATTTTCTGCTGGATATTGCTCAAAAGAGAGGAGCTGAGACCATCTTTCTAGAGGTTCGTGATTCAAACCGATCCGCCATCGCACTTTATCTGGATGAAGGATTTAACCAAATCGGGGTACGTAATGGCTACTATCCGAGCGATAAGGGAAGGGAAGATGCCATCATTATGGCTCTTTCATTCTCCAGTCAGGAGGAGAGTTAGCCTAATTGTGGAGAATTCCCCCAGAAGAGGGGATTTATCTGGCATCGTTTCCTCTGAGCCATTAATATCGGTGCAACCCTTTTCATAGATGGATTTTTTGGTTGATAGATGTTTTGGAGAAGTATTAAAACTGATTTAATTTCTGTGCAGAAGTTTATCTTCGTATGGATTCTTTTGGTCTCCACCTCGCTATTTCTTAACTTCTCGATCACCAAGGAACAGACCGCAGAGCTTGCCACTGATCGAGCTGAAACCATCTTCTCGCTCATTAAACTGATTCGTCAGTGGAGTGCCCAACATGGTGGTGTCTATGTTCCCATTACCGAAAATACACCACCCAATCCTCACCTCAACCTTGATCACCGGGATATCATTACCCGTGATGGAAAAAAATTAACACTACTAAATCCAGCCTATATGACTCGACAACTTGCTGAGTTAGCCTCACAAGAGGATATTGGTGTTCGCTTTCACCTGACCAGCCTAAATCCGATTCGCCCCAAAAATGCTGCTGATGAGTGGGAGACCCGGGCGTTGAGAGGCTTTGAACAGAAAGAGACCAAATATGTCGCTGAGATGGTGGAGGATCATGACGGCATCTTTTTTCGTTACATGGCACCGCTCTATGTTCAAAATGCCTGTTTGAATTGTCATGAACAGCAGGGTTATCGGCTGGGTGATCTTAGAGGTGGAATTAGTGTCTCGTTGCCTGCCAGGACATTTCAAAATCTTGAATTTGATCGATTGCACCCACTCATTGCGATGCATCTGATTATTCTGCTTATCGGTGTGACATTTCTGCTCTACTTTGAACGCTACAATAGAAGTAAAAACGATGCCGAGCTTGCCTATATTGATGCCCTTACCGGTATTAACAATCGCCGCAGCTTTGAGAAGCAGCTAAGGGTAGAGTGGAGCCGAGCAAAACGCAGAAAAGAACCGCTTTCGATTATCATGATCGATATCGACTATTTCAAAAATTATAACGATACTCATGGTCACCAGATGGGGGATCAATGTTTGGCAGATGTGGCTAACATCACCAATAATGTCCTTAAACGTCCTGGTGATCTTTTAGCCCGTTATGGTGGTGAGGAGTTTATCGCTATCCTCTCGACAGACAGTGAGGGAGCATTGGGGATTGGTAACCAGATGCAGCAGGCTGTTGAAGCTGCGATGATCGAAAATCTAGGTTCTCCGGTATCGAAATCTCTAACAATTAGCGTGGGTGTTGCCACAGACTATCCGTCCAAGGAGCTCTATCCTGATGAGTTGGTTGCTCGGGCTGACAAGGCTCTATATCAGGCCAAGAAGGGTGGTAGAAATCGCGTTGTCTATCTCAGTAGCTGATATCTAATCTACCTCTGGTATCTCCTGGATGAGAACCCACGGTGCAACAACCACCGCCCAGAAGCTGGGCTGACACTCTGTCCAGTTAATCGCGTCACTGTCTGAAGCTGTAGCGATACTGCCTGAATTCATTAATGTTTCCACCTTGTTGCGATCATCGCGGCTGAAACTCATAGCGACCTGAACCAGATCAAGTGAACTATCGACGCGAACCACGACACCCCGTGCAAAATGGGGCTCTAGCTCTTTCCAGGAAAGTTTTGCTGTTTCGCCATTTAGTTTTTGTAAAAGCTCATCATTGTTGAACTCTGGTGTAATCAGCTCTAGATCCATTCTCGGTTCTCTTAATTTGGTTGTCTCTTTTCGCTAGTACGGCTCTGTCAGGTGATAACACTCGGCGCATCTCGACCGGTTCGCTGTTTGATTTCAGAGATCTGTTCGGCAAAGTTAATGAGCTCGCTCAAGGCAATTTGGGTCTCCTCGCCAAGTTTCTCAAGCCTACTTTCATACTTTTCGATATAGATCCTCAGGGTTGCGCCAACAGTGCCTGTGCCTGAAAGCCTGAAGACCACTCGGGAGCCATTTTCAAGGATGATTCGTAACCCCTGATTATGACTTTGACTGCCATCAACAGGATCGCTGTAAGAGAAATTATCGGCAGTCTTAACCTTTGATCCGAGTCGTGCCTCTCCCCTGAGCGCCTCAAACTGAGATTCGATGTGGGCCATCACACCCTTGGCGGACTCAAGGTCGATCTCCTCATAGTCGTGACGGGTGTAGTAGGTGCGTCCATACTCCTGCCAGTGGCTCTCAACAATCTGAGCAACAGATTCGTTACGTGCTGCAATGATATTGAGCCAGCAGAGCACGGCCCAGATGCCATCCTTCTCGCGCACATGGTCAGAGCTGGTGCCGAAACTCTCCTCGCCACAGAAGGTGACACGTCCCGCATCAAGCAGGTTGCCAAAAAACTTCCAGCCGGTTGGGGTTTCATGCATCTCTATTCCCAACTTCTCGGCCACACGGTCGGCAGCACTACTGGTGGGCATTGACCTTGCGATACCGTTAATCCCGCTTTTATACCTCGGGATCAGTTGTGCGTTGGCGGCAATGATTGCCAATGAGTCTGAAGGTGTTACAAAAAAATGGTTGCCGAGGATCATATTGCGATCCCCATCGCCATCTGAGGCGGCGCCAAAGTCGGGTCCACCGTCACTATAGAGTTCATCAACCAAAACTTTGGCATGCACCAGATTAGGATCGGGGTGACCACCGCCAAAATCTGAAAGCGGTGTGCCATTGATAATAGCGTCAGCCGGGGCACCCAGACGCTTTTGCAAGATCTCTGTAGCGTAGGGACCGGTCACAGCGTGCATCGCATCAAAGCGGAGTGAATGACCTTTTGTGATCCATGCCTTGATAGCATCGAAGTCAAAGATGCTCTCCATCAGATCGGCATAATCGGTGATGGGATCAAATATGATGATCTCCATCTCCCCCAATTGTTGACTGCCCGTTGTGCTTAGGTCGATATCGTGGGACTCAACAATTTTGTAGCTGCTGATGGATTGGCTAAATTTGTAAATGGCCTCCGTGATGGTCTCAGAGGCGGGACCACCATGATGTCCGTTGAATTTAATTCCAAAATCACCATCTGGACCGGCTGGATTGTGGCTGGCCGAGAGAATCAGCCCCCCCTCTGCTTCAAATTTACGGATGACGGCAGAGGCGGCAGGTGTTGAAAGGATTCCATTTTGTCCGACCATAAGCCGCTTTACACCGTTTGCAGCAGCCATCCGCACAATGGTTTGAATCGCTATGTCGTTGTAGAAGCGGCCGTCTCCCCCAACAATTAGTGCTCCACCCACGAGCTCAGGGAGGATCTCAAAAATAGATTGAACATAATTTTCCAGATAGTTGGGCTGCTGCATCTGAGCCACTTTTTTGCGCAGACCTGATGTCCCCGGGCGCTGATCATCGAAGGGCTGGGTGGTGATGGTCTTAATTTCCATATGTGCAGTTCCTCGAATTTTTGAAAGAGGCTTGAAAGGAGGAAACAATAACCCCACTCTCTTTGCCATTGAATAACTATTTTAATGATATCCATTTTAACCGTTTTAACCGATTAGAGAAGGAATAGAGAAACCATGAGCGTAGATGCCCACAAAGAGACATTAGGTTTTGCCACTGAGACGAAGCAGCTGCTTCACCTTATGATCCACTCACTCTACTCAAATAAGGAGATCTTCATGCGTGAATTGATCTCCAACGCCTCCGATGCGTGTGACAAGCTCCGTTTTGAGGGGCTATCTGACGATGCCCTGTATGAGGATGATCACGACCTTAAGATCCGGGTCGACTTCAACAAGGAGTCCAACACCCTCACCATTACCGATAACGGTATCGGTATGAGCCGTGAAGATGTGATTGAAAATCTGGGAACGATTGCCCGTTCAGGAACCCGTGCTTTCCTCGATAGCATGACTGGCGACCAGCAGAAGGATGCCAACCTCATCGGCCAGTTTGGTGTTGGCTTCTACTCCAGCTTTATCGTTGCCGACAAGGTTACCGTAACCACCCGTCGTGCGGGGCTTACTTCAGAGCATGGTGTGCGTTGGGAGTCTGCCGGTGAGGGGGAGTATGACCTGGAGAATGTTGAGAAGGCAGATCGCGGTACCGAGATTGTGCTGCACCTGCGTGATGACAGCAGCGAGTTTGCCGATGGTTGGCGCCTGCGCACGATTATCCGTAAATACTCAGATCACATCACCCTTCCTATTATCATGACCAAAGAGGAGATGCCTTCGGCTGAACCCAAAGAAGATGATGAGACGGTTATCCCAGAAGATGAGACTGTCAATAAGGCATCGGCGCTCTGGAGTCGTGATAAGAGCGATATCTCAGATGATGAGTACAGCGAGTTCTACAAGCACATCTCTCACGACTTTGAAGAGCCATTGGTTCATAGCCACAACCGTGTTGAAGGTAAGACCGAATATACCTCGCTACTCTATATTCCCAAACGTGCACCTTTTGATTTGTGGGATAGAGAGCAGAAACATGGCATAAAACTCTATGTGAAGCGTGTTTTCATTATGGACGATGCAGAGCATCTGATGCCTAACTACCTGCGTTTTGTGCGCGGTGTGATTGATTCGTCAGATCTGCCACTTAACGTCTCACGTGAGATTTTGCAGCACAACAAACTGATCGACTCGATGAAATCGGGTTCAGTCAAGAAAGTGCTGGGCCTGCTTGAGAAGATGGCCAAAAACGATACTGAAAAATATGCTGAGTTCTGGGGCCAGTTTGGTCGTGTGATGAAAGAGGGGCCGGGTGAGGACTTCGCCAACAAAGAGCAGATCGGTAAGCTGCTGCGCTTTGCCTCGACCCATACCGACACCGAAGAGCAGAATGTATCTCTTGCCGACTATATTGGGCGCATGAAAGAGGGACAGGAGGCGATCTACTTCATTACTGCAGACTCTTTCGCAGCGGCTAAAAACTCTCCACA
>JAPHSO010000332.1 GCA_026193675.1 Gammaproteobacteria bacterium
AATTTAGTCTTTCTCAGCGTCGATTAGGGACACTGCTACACCCAACCTCCCTGCCCTCGGGGTCTCTCACCGATGCATTCCGCTGGATCGACTTTATGAGTCAGTCGGGACTTTCGGTATGGCAGGTGCTCCCCTTTGGCATTCCTCAGGGGGGCCTATCTCCTTACCAATGCCTCTCAGCATTTGCGATCAATCCTGCACTGGTGGGACATATCCCCTCTATCTCTGTGACAGATGGTGAGAATGAAGATTTCCAGAACTACTGTGAAGCACAGCACTATTGGCTTCATGATTTTGCGTTGTACATGATTATTAAGTCAAAGTTTGAACAGAGCCCATGGTATGAATGGCCCAAACCGTACCGGCAACGTGATCCCAAAGTTATTGAGGAGATAGGGAACCATTACGTCAATGGTATCAAGACGATTAAGTGGCAACAGTATTACATCGCCACGCGCTGGCAGGAGATTCGTGATTATTGCCAGCAGCGCAATATCCAGATCTTTGGCGATCTCCCCATCTTTGTGGCGCATGACAGTGCCGATGTCTGGGCCCACCAGGATCTATTTCTGCTTGATCACGACGGACAGCCAACGGTGGTTGCAGGTGTACCGCCGGACTACTTTGCCGAGACGGGACAGCGTTGGGGAAATCCCCACTACAACTGGGAGGCGATGGAGCGGGACAATTTCAAATGGTGGATTGAACGTTTTCACTACAATCTTGACTGGTTTGACCTGCTACGTGTCGATCACTTTCGAGGTCTTGAGGCGGTCTGGATGATCGATGCCCAATGTGAGACGGCTGTTGATGGTTATTGGCAGAAGGTTCCTGGAGAGAAATTGCTGGATGCCCTGCAACAAGAGATGCAGGAAAAGGGGCGCTCGCTACCACTGGTTGCAGAGGATCTTGGCATCATTACCGATGAGGTGCGTGCGCTGAAACGTAAATATCATCTTCCCGGTATGTCGGTGCTTCAGTTCGGTTTTGATGAGTTTGATGACAATCCGCATAAGCCTAAAAATGTCGATAGTGAGACGGTGGTCTATACCGGGACACATGACAATGACACCACGCTGGGTTGGTTCAACTCGTTAACTCCAGAGACTCAGCAATATGTGCTCAACAATCTGGGATTGGAGAGTGGTGAGCGGATTGTTGAGAAGATGATCGAGATGATTCTATTAACCGATGCTACACTGGCTATTGTCCCGTTTCAGGATTTTTTACGGCTCGGTTCAGAGGCGCGCATGAATACCCCGGGAACCACGGAGAATAACTGGTTATGGCAACTCACATGGGAACAGGTCGATACTCTCTGGCTCAATATTGAGATCCATCGCTGGTGTGAATCAGCAGACCGCTGCAAAACTGAGTAGGTAGGTATAGTGTAATAGATGTTTAATGATGCGATAAAACGGTTACAAGAGGGGAGTCATCACGATCCCTTTGAGTATCTTGGACGACATGCAGACGGGCGTGGCAATGAGACGATTCGAGTTTTCATGCCCTCCGCAGAAAAGGTCACGCTTATCGGTTTTGGAGAGATGCAACGAGTGGAGCACTCGGATCTCTTTGAGGCGCATCTAACCCAGGAGCAGGCCACTAAGGTTCCACGACACTACCAGATCAGCTGGGTTGAGAAGCACGACCATTCGGTACATCAAACGGTCTCCTCGTACAGTTTTGAACCACTCATTGGTCATCTTGATCTCTACCTGTTTAATGAGAGTAAACACCGACGTGCGTGGGATTTTATGGGGGCCCACTTTAAAGAGATAGACAAGGTGAATGGGGTGCAGTTTGTCGTCTGGGCTCCCTATGTGAAGCGTGTCAGTGTGGTTGGTGACTTCAACGGCTGGAACGGCCTGAGACATCCGATGCGTAATCGAGGAGCTTCGGGGATCTGGGAGATCTTTATCCCAGGATTACAGCAGGGCGATCCCTATAAATTTGAGATTCTTACCGCGACAGATGAGATTCTGCACAAGGCCGATCCCTACGCTAGAAGAATGTCACTACGACCTGAAACCACCTCTATCGTGACGGCAGATTATGGATATGAGTGGCGTGATGATGATTGGATGGAACATCGCGCTCAATGGGATTGGCAGCGAGCCCCCATCTCAATCTATGAGGTGCACCTCGGCTCCTGGCGACACGGTGAGCAGGGTAAAGAGGGTGAGTTTCCTGGGTATCGTGAGTTGGCGAACCAGTTAGTGAGTTATGCACTCAGTCTGGGTTACACCCATATAGAGCTGTTACCTATTATGGAGCATCCGCTTGATGAGTCATGGGGTTATCAGGTCTCATCATACTTCGCACCAACTTCGCGATTTGGCTCACCTGATGATCTGCGCTACTTCGTGAACCACTGTCATACCAATGGGTTAGGGGTGATTCTCGATTGGGTACCGGCCCACTTTCCCAAAGATGCCTTTGCGTTGGCCCAGTTTATCGGTGAGCCACTATATGAACACGCCGACCCCAAGATAGGTGAGCATCAGGATTGGGGGACACTGGTCTTTGACTATGGTCGTCATGAGGTGCGTAATTTTTTGATTGCCAGTGCTCTCTACTGGATCGAGAGCTTTCATCTTGATGGGCTTCGTGTCGATGCGGTCGCATCGATGCTCTACCTCGACTATTCACGTAATGCCGGGGAGTGGACGCCCAATGTACATGGCGGGAACGAACATCTTGAGGCGATCGAATTTTTAAAAGAGATGAATGAGCTGGTTCATGAGCAATACCCCGGGGTGATGACCTTTGCTGAGGAGTCGACCTCATGGCCGATGGTCTCACGCCCAACCTATATGGGTGGGCTGGGATTCTCAATGAAGTGGAACATGGGATGGATGAACGACACGCTCTCCTATTTTGAGTCAGATCCGGTTCATCGAAAATATCATCAGGATCAGCTCACCTTCAGTCAGCTCTACAACTGGACCGAGAATTTTATTCTTCCCTTCTCTCACGATGAGATGGTCCATCTTAAGAAGAGCATGCTCAGCAAGATGCCGGGTGACGACTGGCAGCGTTTTGCCAATCTTCGTCTGCTCTATGCATATCAATATGCACACCCCGGCAAGAAGCTGTTGTTTATGGGAGGGGAGTTTGGGCAGTGGAGCGAATGGAATGCAAAATCGGTACTTGACTGGGAGTTGTGTGAGAAGCCTGAACACAGTGGTCTACAGAGGTTGATCACGGATCTAAACTCTATCTATAAGCTGGAACCGGCACTACATCGTAACGATTTTGATGCGGAAGGTTTTGAGTGGATCGATTGCCACGATAGTGAACAGTCGGTGCTCACATTTATCCGTCACGGGGCGAATGAAAAGATTATCTGCCTGTTTAATTTTACGCCGGTTCCCCGATCCAATTATCGGATTGGTGTCCCTGCTGCAGAACAATATGAAGAGATATTCAATAGTGATTCGGCCCACTATAGTGGCTCAGATATGGGCAATGGTGGCTTGATCACTGTTGACCAGAAATCCTGGATGGGGTTTGAAAGATCGTTACAACTCACCCTGCCTCCACTTGGGGCGCTTTTCCTTAAGGCCCGTTAATGAGAGTTCTATTTGCGGCGAGTGAGGCCTACCCTCTGATCAAAACTGGCGGGCTTGGTGATGTGATTCATGGTCTACCGATGGCTCTGAACAATAAAGGAGTAGATGTGCGTCTGGTACTGCCGGCCTATCGCTCCTTGATGAATAAAATTGAATCGTTACAGATTATCGGTCGGTTTGAAGTGGCTGGTGCTAATCGCACCCATATGGTGCAGGTGATAGAGAGCCGTTTCAATGGAACGGGTATTCCTCTGCTGTTGATCGATGTACCTGAACTGTTTGACAGGGATGGCGGCCCCTACCTTCATCTTGATGGTCATGACTGGCCCGATAATGCAGAGCGCTTTAGCGTCTTCTCCAGGGCAGTTGCTGAATTGAGTATGGATGTTATCAATAGCGGCTGGTCTGCCGATATTGTTCACTGTCACGATTGGCAAACCGGGCTTGTACCGGCATTTTTACAGAATATACCATCAGCACCCAAATCGATTTTTACAATTCACAATCTGGCCTACGCAGGTCTGTTTAACTATGAGTCGTTCGCCTCACTAGGATTTCCGCCTGAGTGGTGGTCACCTGAGCTGATCGAGTTTTATGACAGCATGTCGATGCTGAAGGCGGGAATTTTGTTTGCCGATGAGGTGACAACCGTCAGTCCACGTTATGCCTATGAGATCACCACACCAGAATTTGGTCACGGCATGGATGGGGTGTTGCGTTCAGTGGAGCATAAGCTGGTGGGTATTCTTAATGGTATCGACCACGATACCTGGGATCCTCAATCAGACGTCACCCTTGCTCAGAACTACTCTATTAATAGTGATTATGTTGCCGGCAAGCGTGCCAATAAAAAGGCGCTGTTTGCAGAGTTGGGACTTTCAACAGACAAAACCAGTCTTGAGAAACCGCTGCTGGGATTTGTCGGAAGGTTGGTTGAACAGAAGGGGATTGATCTGATTCTGGAACTGATTCCACAACTGATGAGACGGCATGATCTCAATATCGTCATTTTAGGTAGTGGTCATGAGCACTATGAGATTGAGCTGACAGAGATGATGGGACATTATCCAGAGAATTTGTCAGTGGAGATCGGTTATTCTGAGAGGCGTGCACATCTCATTGAGGCGGCGGCCGATCTGTTTTTAATGCCATCACGCTTTGAACCCTGTGGGCTTAACCAGCTTTACAGCCTATGCTATGGCACACTACCGATTGTTCACTATGCAGGCGGTTTGGCAGATAGTGTGGTTGATGCCACGGTTGAGAATATCGATACCAGACAGGCAACCGGTTTTCACTTTTATACCCCGGATGTTGATGCCTTTTATGGTGCGGTCGAGAGAGCCCTTAAGATGTTTCAGGACAAGAGGCTCTGGAACCAGTTGATTGAAACAGCAATGGCTCAGGATTTCAGCTGGGAACACAGCAGTGAAGATTACATTTCTCTATACAACAGTCTGGATATATCGACAGATGCAAACTAGTATTATCTGACAGGATTTAACCTATCGTTATGGCGCCACTTCATGAATGATTATCACGCACTCTGCATGCTTCCTCAGATGGAAAAGCTCCCTACCGATAGCAAATCATTGGAGGACGATTTTCAACGCTATCTGGTTCACCATTTAGGTCGATTCCAGGGATGTAACCCCTATTTTTTATACGAGGCGCTATCGCTGACGGTTCGAGATCGGGTGATGGCCAATTGGCGTGATACCTGGGTACGCCATACCAAGAGTGGTACGAGGCGGGGTTACTATCTTTCGCTGGAGTTTCTAATCGGACGCTCTCTCGGCAATCATCTACTTAATATGGACATCAAGGATGAGGTAGGCGAGGCGATGCATAGCTACGCTCTAAGATTGAGTGACTTGATGGAGGAGGAGCATGATGCCGGGCTGGGAAATGGTGGACTAGGCCGGTTGGCCGCCTGCTTTATGGATAGTTGTGCCACCCTGCAGCTGCCTGTGCTCGGCTATGGGATTCGCTATGAGTATGGCATGTTCCGCCAGCACATCGAGCAGGGGGAGCAGGTTGAATCTCCAGATCATTGGTTGCGCGATGGTAATCCCTGGGAGCTGGAGCGTCCTGAATATACTCAGACGGTCCATTTTGGCGGTCATACAGAGCACTTTGTAGATGATAAAGGGATTGGTCGCGGGCGTTGGGTCAGTACAGAAGATGTGTTGGCTATTCCTTATGATGTTCCTATCTCAGGTTTTCAAAATGAGACGGTCAATACTCTCAGGCTCTGGAAGGCGACAGCGACCGATGAATTCAACCTGGATGAATTTAATGCCGGTAGTTATACCGAGTCGGTCGCCGCAAAGAATAGCGCCGAACATATCACTATGGTGCTCTATCCCAATGACTCCAGTGAAAATGGTAAGGAACTACGTCTACGCCAACAGTATTTCCTCGCCTCAGCTAGCCTGCAGGACATTATTGCCAGGTGGGATCAGGTCGAGGGGAGGGATTACAGCAATTTTGCTGAACAAAATGTATTTCAACTCAATGATACCCATCCCAGTATCGCGGTAGCTGAGTTGATGCGTCTGTTGCTTGATGAGAAACGTCTTGGCTGGGATGAGGCATGGAAAATCACCAGTAGCACGATGGCCTATACCAACCATACCCTTTTGCCTGAGGCGTTAGAGAGATGGCCCGTTGCCCTGTTTGAAAGACTGCTTCCCCGTCTATTGGAGATCATCTATGAGATTAACCTGCACTTTTTGCATGAGGTCTCTTTCAGGTGGCCGGGAGATGTGGCGCGTCAACGGCGCATGTCGATCATTGACGAGGATGGTGATAAGTCGGTAAGAATGGCCTATCTCGCCATTGTCGGTAGCTTCTCTGTCAATGGTGTTGCGGCGATCCATTCAGAGCTCCTGAAGCTGGGACTGTTTCATGACTTCTATGAGATGTGGCCTGAGAAATTTAACAATAAAACCAATGGTGTCACACCAAGACGCTGGATTGCCCATGCCAATCCAGAGATGAGTTCACTGATTACTAGAGAGATTGGTCAAGCGTGGATCTCAGATCTGAAGAAAATAGAGGCGCTGAAAAAATATGCCTCTCCCAAAAACAGGAAATTTCAGAAAGAGTGGTATCAGGCCAAGCAGGCCAATAAGCAGATTCTAGCAAATCTGGTTAAGCAGGAGTGTGGTGTTCAGTTCGACATCAATTCAATGTTTGATGTCCAGGTTAAGCGGATCCATGAGTACAAGCGCCAGTTGCTCAATGTGCTACATGTGATCCATCTCTATAACCGCATCAAGCGTGGCGACACCACCAACTGGACCAACCGCTCAGTATTAATCGGCGGTAAGGCGGCACCAGGCTATTTTATGGCGAAGTTGATCATTAAGCTGGTCAACTGTGTGGCCCATGTGGTCAATAATGATCCTGATGTTGGTGACAAGCTTAAGATGGTCTTCTTTCCCAACTACCGAGTTTCGAGTATGGAGGTGATTGCCCCTGCGGCCGATCTCTCTGAGCAGACCTCTACAGCGGGTAAAGAGGCATCAGGAACAGGAAATATGAAGTTCATGATGAATGGTGCTATCACTATTGGCACCTATGATGGTGCCAATATCGAGATACTGGATGCCGTTGGAGAGGAGAACTTCTTCCTGTTTGGATTGAAGGAGGATGAGGTGCAGGAGCTCCATGGCCACTATCAACCACAGGCCTATATCGATAGTGATCCTGATCTACATGCGGTGTTTAAGCTGCTTGAAAGTGGTCACTTTAGCGAATGTAAACCGGGCTGTTTTGAACCGATTATTCAATCACTCAAAGATCCGAATGATCCGTGGATGACTGTTGCGGACTTTAGAAGCTATGTCGATGCCCAGCAGGCAGTTGCCCTCGCCTATCAGGATCGGGATCGCTGGAACCGAATGAGTATTATGAACTGCGCATCCAGTGGATTTTTTTCAACGGATCGCACTATGGAAGACTATAATCGCGAAATATGGCATCTGGAGCCATCAAAGTAGCTTGCATTATCAATGTTGTTAGACTGTATCGCTTATCAATATACAAGGAGAAAGAGTATGTGCCCTGCACCAAAATCGGTAAAAAAAACGGCCCCAAAGAAAAAAGCTGTCTCAAAGAAAAAGATTGCGCCAAAAAAGAGCCCAGCTAAGAAAACGGCCGCAGTTAAAAAGTCGGTAACCAAGAAAAGAGTTGTTAAGAAAAAGTCAGTTGCCTCTAAAAAGGCTCATCCTCAGGTCAGTCCTCGTGAACGCTATGAGATGATTGCCACAATGGCCTATTATCGTGCGGAGAAACGTAATTTTGAGCAGGGGCATGATTATCAAGATTGGCTGGAGTGTGAGGCAATCGTTGACAATATGCTGAGAAGTAAATGAACTAGTATATACGGATTTTCTTAATTACCCGAAGTGCTGTTGACTTGATATCTATTCAAGTAGAGACTTGAATTTCTGATGATTTCAGAGACAGTAGATAATAAGTATCTATTGATCATTGTTTGGTCGCAGCTTTTGTTGAAATGAGCTCCCTTAAGGGTAGTGAAGAGCGGTCAGCTATTTTTGTTTATTTGACTTTGGCGTGGAGGGAACACACCCATCGGCATTAGGAGTGTCATTTATGAAGAGTCCTATTGGGAATATTGTTTCCGGCGTTTCACTCAAAAAAAAGCTCTGGGCCGGCTTTCTGTTTCTTCTTATTCTTCTTGGCCTCTCATCACTGAATACCCTTTGGAATCTGTCAGGCACACAGGCGGGAATGAATCAGGTTGTTCTTGAAATTCAGCCGGCGACCTTGAAGGCGCAGCAGATTGTTAGAGACCTTGAGCACACCACAGGTTCTGTTGCCTTCTATCTATTGAGCAAGGATGAATATCACAAGATCGACTACATCGACGGGCTTTCAAATATTGCAGATCAAATCAGCAGTTTACAACAAGAAAACTATATACAAAGAAATCAGGATGCAGCACAACGGCTGGACAAAATATCGGGCCTGTTGACCCGGTTCGCCTCCTATCAAGAACAGTTACTGAAACTGGCCACGGATGATGCAAGTAATTTTCCTGCATTACGCTATGCAGGTCAGAACATTAATCCGCTTTCGCAACAAAATTTGCAGCTATTGAGTCAAATGATCCTCGCGGAAGAGGATGAAGAGGCGAATGCTGAGCGTAAGAAGTTGTTAATGGATATTGAGTCATTACGCTATACCTGGTCAAACGTCATGAATGGGGTGAGAGCCTATCTTGCCTTTAGAACTCAGGATGCGATTAACGAGGTGGAGCTCTATCAGGGGTCGATTACACCGATCGTAGCCCGAATTATGGAGAATGAAGACCTGCTGGGGCTGGATCAGCTCGATTCTATCGAGCAATTTAGCGCGACTCGTGAAATTTTTATAAAGAATTTTGTTGAGTTACAGGCTATTCATGGTGGAGAGAAGTGGCGCATAGATGCCGATCTTATTCGAAATGAGATTGGTGATCTGATTAAAGAGATTGGCAGTGAGCTTGACGAGCTGGTCACACAACTGACGCAGACAATCGAACAGCGTAGTGAAGAGATGCTGCAGAATATGCAGGAGACTCGTGATGTGGTTGCAACCATAATGGTTCTGGGGTTGATCCTTGGACTGTCTGGGGCCTATCTACTGGTTCGCTCGATTATCAATCCCATTAATGAGATGGCCTCTGCCATGAACGATATTGCTGAGGGCGGTGGCGACCTGACTCATCGACTACAGATTAAAAACCGTGATGAGTTGGGTGATATGTCACTCTCCCTGAATCGGTTTATCGATCGAATTAGTGAGATTATTGGTCCGGTGCAGGAGTCGACAGACCAAATTGCCGATGCTGCGACCTCAATGTCGACAGTTTCAGAAGAGACCCAAAATGGTGTCCATCAGCAGCGCACCGAAACCGAGATGGTTGCAACCGCCATGAATGAGATGGCGGCTACTGCCCAGGATGTGGCGCAAAATGCCAATAGTGCCGCTGAGGCGGCAGAAGATGCCGATGTCGAGACCAAAAAGGGGCAACAGGTTGTTGCGGCCACCCTGAAAGAGATTAATACCCTCGCCGCATCGGTAGAGGAGGCGGCAAAAGTGATCCAGAAGCTTGAGAGTGACAGTGATGCTATCGGCTCCGTGCTTGATGTGATCGGTAATATTGCCGATCAGACCAATCTTTTGGCGCTCAATGCGGCGATTGAGGCGGCCCGTGC
>JAPHSO010000201.1 GCA_026193675.1 Gammaproteobacteria bacterium
AGAAGGTGTGTTGAAACAGACGATTGAGTATTGGACCAACAGTCTTGGCATTATTTGCCGAACTATAGGCCTGCTTCATCTGCCCCAGGATCTGTGGCTCACCCAAAACCAGTGAATCTAGACCACTGGCAACACGCAGCATATGTTGAACCGCACTTTTCTCAGGATGAGCATAGAAGAAAGGCTCTACATCATCCCGGCTCAGATTATGAAAATTGTGAAACCAGCTCAATACCTGATCGACATCATCATCATGCATGCCACAGTAGAGTTCAGTGCGATTACAGGTCGAAAGAATCGCCGCCTCTGAGACATTCCCCTGCTCAACCAGCTGTTGCAGCGCCTCAGGCAAACGCTCAGGAGTAAACGCAACCCGCTCACGGATCTCGACCGGAGCAGTTTTGTGATTAATTCCAAAGGCAAAAATAGGCATAAATACGGGGACAGTGTTCCGCAGGGTTAAACGCCGGAATTCTGAGCCAGTGGGCGCTTTTTATCAAGTACCAAAGGCCAAACAGTGTCACATGACGACAATCCAAATAGAGAAATGGCGCGATCCTTGATCGGTAAGTTAAAAATAAGCCCGCTTTAGACCATTGATTCAACTTCAAAATCATAAAAACTTCGGTATGATGAGGCCACAATGAATAGAACATATAGATTGCTTCGACACCGCTACCTTCCAGCGCACTGGTTAACGCTTACTATCCTTATCTTCATCTCTGGTTGTACTCTGCAACCTGTTGAACCGGAAAGGGATTCGCCGCACTACACCCACAAAAATAGCGTTCCACAGAACCTGCCCGATCTTGAGCTGACAGGCGAGTTACTCTTCGATATCCTGGTAGCAGAGTTTGCCGAAGATAGCGGTAACCTTGCGGTTGCCAACAACAAATATCTGAGTTCGGCCTACACCACCAGGGATCCTCGTCTGGCTAAGCGAGCAACTCAGGTGGCAATCTTTGCCAAAGATTACGTCGCAGCACTGGCCGGGGCACAACTGTGGGTTGAGCTCGAGCCTGAAAGCAGCGATGCACGTCAATCCAACGCCTCATTACTGCTACTCCAGGGTCAGCTAGAACAGGCTAAACCACACCTGATATGGCTACTTGAGCAAGATAGCTACAGTGGGCAACGCCTTGAGTCACTCACGAAACTGATGGCCAGTGCGCCCAAAGATAAAGATGCTGAGCTTTTCCCCTTTTTCGAAGGGCTAACTCCCCCTCCACCGGTTACCACACAATGGCGGGAGGATATCCTCTATTCAACAGCACTACTGGCGCAAAAACGGGGCAGCAATTCGATAGCCCTCAACCGCCTGGAGCAGCTACTCAAGCTCAACCCTGACCATGGCAAGGGGGTGCAACTTCGTGCCAAACTCTGGTTTGTCGGTGAAAGAGCAGCCGACGCCACAAAATCACTTGCTGAATTTCTGCAGCGTAATCCCAAAGCATTCTCTGTTCGCCTGGACTACGCCCGCATGCTGATTGAGGCACGAGCACTTGATGAGGCGTTAGCTCAATTCAAAGAGCTGGTGCAACAGGCCCCTCGTAATGGTGATGTCATCTATGGTTATGGACTACTGGCGATTCAAAGCGACAAATTAGACATTGCCGAGGAGCAATTTCAAAACCTGATCCATCTTAAAGTGCGCAATGCACAGGCACGTCAGTCGATGGGACAACTCTTTGAACTGCGCCACCAACCCGATGAGGCGATTAGCTGGTACCGCACCGTCCCCAAAGGACAGCTCTTTTTTGCATCGCAACTGCGGGCTGCACAGCTTATTGCTAACCGCGATGGTATAGAGGCCGCTCAATCATTCCTTCACCAGATCCCTGTTGAAGAGAGAGCCGAAGAGTTACAGATCATGGTCACTGAGGCGGAGCTTTTACAGCTCAACAACCAATACGAAGAGGCCTTTAAGCTCTTCTCAATCGCCCTCAAAGAGGCCCCCGATAATGCAGACCTGCTCTATGCTCACGCCATGGCCGCTGAAAAAATTGGGCGAATCGATATCCTTGAGACAAACCTGAAAAAGGTGATTGAGGCCGATCCCACCAATGTTCAATCCCTTAATGCTCTGGGCTATACCCTGGTTGATCGCACCAACCGTATTGCAGAGGCCTTTGAGTTTATTAAACGTGCCTACGCTCTGGATTCAACAGATCCCGCCATTCTCGATAGTATGGGTTGGGCTCACTATAGAATGGGGCAGCATGAAGAGGCACTTAAATTCCTGAGAATGGCGATTGAAAACCACGAAGATGGTGAAATTTATGCCCATCTCGGTGAGGTACTTTGGGTCTCTGGAGATACGGCTGCGGCACGAGCTATGTGGGATGCTGCCCTTAAATTTGCCCCCGACCATCCCGTCCTGAAGAAGACTCTGGAACGCTTTGTCCCATAACGTTTTATTGCAACGCACTGAGTCACTTTTGTTTTTACATTTTAAAATGAACCTGAGTCTCACAAGGATGCTGCCAACCATTTTGATTGGCCTGCTACTCCTTCTATCGGGTTGCGCAGCGCCACCGATAGCCCCCGAACCACTATCATCCAAACAGCTTAACCGGCTGACAGAGCATCAGTTAAGGCTAGATGAGATCCAGAGCTGGAAGCTCAAAGGGAGGATGGCAATCCATTATAACGGTGAAAGCTGGAACGCCACTGTCCACTGGCAGCACTCTCCTGATCACTATGATATCCAGCTCTTTCTTCCCCTTGGTCAGGGTAGTCTTCACCTGAGGGGTAACCATCAGAGCGCCACCCTGGAGACGAGCGATGGGGGTCAATTTGAGGCCCGTGATGGCGAGACGCTATTCTTCCAGCAGTTTGGTCTTATATTTCCCGTTACCGCCCTGCATGATTGGGTGATTGGCCGCCCCGCAAATG
>JAPHSO010000149.1 GCA_026193675.1 Gammaproteobacteria bacterium
AAAGTTTGAAAACTGTATCACCGGAGATGGTATCGCCCTTAAGTTCAGCAAGGGCCGATTCAAGTAGAGTCATCCCCTGATCAAGCGTCTCTGCAAAGCGATTCTCTTCCTGCAGTAGCACCTTCTCAACCTGTGATGCCAATTTAGTCAGCTCAGGATAGGCATCCCCCATCTCTTGAGCGAGCGCTTTAACCAGCTTATGAAAGAAGGCTTCACGAATACCAAGTTTATGTCCATGGCGAATCGCACGGCGAATGATGCGACGTAAAACATAACCACGCCCTTCATTGGAAGGAACGACACCATCCACCACCAAAAAGGCGCATGAACGGATATGGTCAGCGATAACCTTAAGCGATGCATTGTTTAGATCGCTGCAGCCGGCAATATCAGCGACGGCCTTAATCAGATTTTGAAACAGGTCAATATCGTAATTACTATGTCCATCTTGCAATATTGCCGCAAGGCGCTCTAATCCCATACCGGTATCGACTGATGGTTTTGGTAGTGGATTAAGTGTTCCACTGGCATCACGATCATACTGCATAAAGACCAGATTCCAGATCTCGATATAGCGATCACCATCTTCCTCAGGAGTGCCTGGAGGCCCCCCAGCGATATCTGCCCCATGATCATAAAAAATCTCGGTACAGGGGCCACAAGGACCGGTATCGCCCATTGACCAGAAGTTGTCACTTTCGTAGGGCTTGCCGCCCTTCTTGTCACCTATACGGGTAAAGCGCTCTGGATCTACACCAATCTCTTTAAGCCAGATATCGGCAGCCTCATCATCACTTTCGTAGACGGTGATCCATAGCTTTTCAGCAGGCAGGTTACAAACCTCTGTCAGATACTCCCAACCATAGCGAATCGCATCATGCTTGAAATAGTCACCAAAACTGAAGTTACCAAGCATCTCAAAGAAGGTGTGATGGCGTGCGGTATAACCGACATTTTCAAGGTCATTATGCTTACCACCGGCACGAACGCAGCGCTGCACAGAGACCGCCTTGCTATAAGAGCGCTCCTCCTGACCCAGAAAAGTCTCTTTAAACTGCACCATCCCTGCATTGGTAAAGAGCAGAGTCGGATCATTACCAGGAACCAAAGGGCTACTGGTGACCACTTGATGATCTTTCTGTGCAAAAAAATCGAGGAACGATTGACGAATCTCTGCGCTACTTTTCATTAATTAGCTTTACCAATTTTTGTTATTTACGTTCTATCGCCCTCTTGGGCGTATCTAATTTGTTCATGGGTGAAACCACGATAGCGCATGAAACGCTGGCGTTTCATGCGCTCATTAATATCGGCTATTTCACCACTATATTCGGCCCCATATTTTCTCATATAGGCCTTTTTTGCAGCTTCAAACCAATCGTACTCAGCACTATTAAGCGGTTCAGAGGCCATTTGCCCCTCAATTCCCCGCTCCATCAACTCACTACGAATCCGCTCTGGCCCCTGTCCCTTACCGTATCGGTAGTGGACAAAAGCCTCAGCAAAACGGGCATCATTCAGAAACCCCTCTTGCTCAAGCAGACCGAGCGTATGCTCGACCATATCTTCCGAAAAACTGCGCAGCAGTAGTTTCCCCCTTAGCTCTTTGCGAGAGTGTTCTCGCCGAACCAGCAGCTCTAAACCTTTTGCGTAGCACGCCTTCTGATCAGTAACTTTGTCAGTGGCGCCAAATTCGGCTGAGGATTGTAGCATAATTGTCTGAAATGAGAGGCTATTCACACTACTGAAATTTAGGAGGTAATGGTTAGCTCAGCTCCTCCTCTGGCTCTTCACTCTTCTCAACAATCTCACCCTTCTTTGGCAACAGCTCTGCCCGGATTCTGCCATCAATCTCTGCTGCCATATCGGTGTTCTCTTTAAGGAAATTGCGGACATTATCTTTGCCCTGTCCAATACGCTCACCGTTATAGCTATACCAGGCGCCGGCCTTATCGATAATCTCCAGCTTCACGCCCATATCGATAATCTCCCCTTCACGTGAGATCCCCTCACCATAGAGAATATCGAACTGAGTCTGCTTAAACGGCGGTGAAACCTTGTTTTTGACCACCTTGACGCGAGTTTCGCTACCGAGGATCTCATCACCTTTCTTAATTGAACCGATACGACGGATATCAAGACGAACTGATGCGTAGAACTTAAGTGCATTACCACCGGTGGTGGTCTCAGGATTACCAAACATCACACCGATTTTCATACGTAGCTGGTTGATAAAGATAACCAGAGTATTAGAGCGTTTGATATTTGAGGTGAGCTTACGCAGTGCCTGTGACATCAGACGGGCCTGTAGGCCCATATGCGAATCACCCATATCCCCCTCAATCTCCGCCTTGGGGGTAAGAGCGGCAACCGAGTCAACCACAACCACATCAACTGCAGCAGAGCGCACCAGCATATCGGTGATCTCCAGCGCCTGCTCTCCAGTATCGGGCTGCGAGACCAACAGGTCCTCGATGTTTACACCCAGCTTCTCGGCATAGAGTGGATCGAGAGCATGCTCGGCATCGACAAATGCACAGGTTCCACCCGCCTTCTGGGCCTCGGCAATCACGTGCAGGGTCAGCGTGGTTTTGCCCGATGACTCTGGACCGTAGATCTCAACAACACGCCCCTTTGGCAGACCGCCTATGCCCAGTGCGATATCGAGACCCAGTGATCCCGTCGAGATCGCCTCGATGTCGTTTCTGGCACCGGCATCCCCCATACGCATGACGGATCCCTTACCAAACTGCTTCTCGATCTGGCCAAGGGCCGCTGATAGTGCTTTCTTCTTCTGCTCGTCAATCATATCTATTCTCCAGGCTACTCTGTTTAGTCCTACTACTTAAACGCTACTGCGACTTATCATCTTCACAGCTCATACCTGTGATTATGTAGATATTTTTTACTATGTCAATACTTTTCATTCACATTTATATTTTTATAACCTATTATTCACCATATTGTTAAAGTATCAGTAGTTTGACTACAGGATTTACCATGGTTCCAAGCCCTAAACTTTTGAATGACATTAAGTGGAATACGCGCCAGCGGATGCAATACATAGAGATTATGGCCTACTACACAGGTGTCGTATCACGCAGTAATGTTGCAAAAACCTTTGGGATCTCTGATGCTGCGGCCACTAAAGACCTAAAGCTCTATGGAGATGTTGCACCGGATAATTTGGTCTATAGGCAGGCTGTATTTGGATTTGTGCCGACACCATCATTTAAGGCGATGTTTGGCGATCTTGCTCCTGAAAAGGTGCTGCCACTGATTGCCGCTAATCTACCCATCTCTGAAGGAGCATTTACTGAGGAGCCTGTCTATGGTGTCGCCGTTGAGGGCCTCCCCCTTCCCTCTCGGCTCCCGAGCCAGGAGATTGTGGCTCAGGTGATTAGAGCGGCACATAATCATCGGAAGTTAAATGTGCACTACAACTCTCTCTCAGACCGAAATGGTAGCGATGAGATGCGCATTATTGAGCCTCACTCTCTGATTAATACTGGATTACGCTGGCATATTCGAGCCTATTGCGAAGAGAGCTTCGATTTTCGTGACTTTGTGCTTTCACGTATATCAGAGGCTGAGATGCTTGATGAGCCCGCTGAATCGAGTGCGGAGTTTGATGATGACTGGATTGAGCAGATTGATGTCAAGTTGATGCCCCATCCAGGATTAACCTCAAGAAAACAGCAAAATCTACTACTCGATTATGGTGCAAAAGATGGTGTGATAGAGCTCAGAGTAAGAAGAGCGTTGTTGGGTTATCTACTCCACAGATTGTCGGTCGATACCAGCGTAGATCACTCCCTCAATCCAAATGCCTATCAGCTCGTTGTTGCCAACCGAGATGAGGTTGAACAGTTTGCCGGTTGGGCTTTTGATTAGGAGAGGAGCTTAATCAGCCCATCAAGCGCATATTCGACGGCCTGATGGCGTACAGCCTCACGATCACCGTTAAAGTAGACGGTTTGAACAATACTCTCACCATCCTTAACGACCCAACTAAAACAGACCGTACCGACCGGTTTGCTCTCTGAACCACCATCAGGGCCTGCAATACCGCTAATCGCTACGGCGATATGTGCATGACTGTGGGCCAGAGCCCCTGCTGCCATCTCAGCGACTGTCTCTTCACTGACGGCTCCATGAGTATCGATAGTTAACTTTTCCACACCCAACATTTCGTTTTTGGCCTCGTTGGTATAGGTGACAAAGCCACGCTCAAACCAGCCAGAACTGCCAGCCAGATCGGTACAGGACTTGGCGAGCCAACCACCTGTGCATGATTCAGCGGCTGTCAGATACCAGTGATGCCCCAGTAATAGTTCGGCCAATTTCTCTACTTTATTAGCTATCACAGCCATTTCTACCCAAAATTGCGATTGTTGACTATAATAGTAGCGTAAATATCTCTTATAGAGGCGTATCGTCATGGAAATTGATAGCTCCAGTGTTTCGCAAGTACAACAGTTGCAGCAGCAAGCTCAACAGCAGCAGGTTGCTGATCAGCGTGCATTTGAGGAGGATCTAGCCTCTCAGGAACAGGCGCAACAATCGGTTGAAGCGGTAGCATCTGCGACCACTGAAGAAAACCAGAGTGCGACTACGGACTACACCAACCTGATAAGAGAGTCTCGAGCTCAACAGGCCCAGCCCGTGCAGGCTCCTGATGCCGCTGATGAGAGTTCAGAAGCTCAAGATGTACAGAACGTAGCCGTTGCCGCATACCAAAACAATCAGGAGAGCTACGAGGCGCCGACAGCCAGTGGTCAGCTACTGCCTCGTGTGGACGCTATCGTCTAATTTGATAGCTGCTGCATCAACGCTTCGAGCTCTTCATTGAGCTCGAACCAGTTTAACTCTATCTCTTCTATCTGTTGTTCGAGAGTGCCCTTCTCTTTCAATGCCCCGGTTAATTTCTCTTTGTTACGCTCTTCATAGATCTCCGGTTCGGCAAGCTGACCAGTAATTTCCGACTCCCTTGAGTGTAACTTCTCCAACTCCTTTTCAAGCTTCTTAATCTTTTGTGTTAGAGGCTGACTCTTTTTGCGCATCTCTGCAGCCAGTTGACGCTGCTCTTTCTTAGAGGGGCCGCTATCGACCATCTCCTTTTCTGTCTCGCACCCATCACCACTCTTTAACCACTTGTGATAATCCTCAATGTCACCATCAAAGGGGCTCACGTTTCCCTGATCGACCAGTAGAAAAAGATCGGTCACACTTCTCAGCAGATGAGGATCGTGAGAGATCATCAAAATTGCGCCACTAAATGTCTGCAACGCTATGGTCAGTGCATGGCGCATCTCCAGATCAAGGTGGTTTGTTGGTTCATCCAACAGCAGCAGGTTAGGTCTCTGGAAAACCAGCATCGCTAGAACCAGGCGTGTCTTTTCACCACCGGAAAAGTTCTCAACCGTAGCTAGCGCCATGTCACCGGCAAATCCAAATCCTCCCAGGAAGTTTCGCAACTCCTGCTCACTGGCATCAGGTTTAAGGCGGCTAAGATGTAGTAGAGGTGTAGCATGAACATCGAGCTGTTCAAGTTGATGCTGGGCAAAATAGCCAATACGGGTCTCTGCAGAGAGTTTAATCTGGCCCGCCAGAAGCTCCTGCTCTCCACAGAGTGTTTTAATTAAGGTAGTTTTGCCTGCCCCATTATGACCCAGCAGGGCAATTCGATCCCCAGGATGAATGCGCAGGCTAATATTACTGGCGATACTCGTAGATCCATAACCGATAGCCCCTTCTTCAAGATCTAGTAGTGGTGCTGGCAACCGATGGGGTTCAAGAAACGAGAAGTGAAACTGAGAGTCAACATGTGCCGGTAACAGCTCCTCCATCCGCTCAAGGGCCTTAACTCGACTTTGCGCCTGCTTCGCCTTGCTCGCCTTGGCCTTAAACCGCTCAATAAAGCGGTGCATCTGCTCCCTATCACGTTGCTGTTTCTCATATGCAGACTGTTGTTGCATGAGCCGAGCAGCACGTTGCTGTTCAAACTGACTGTAGTTACCGCTATAAAGCAGCGCCTTCTGGTGACTAATATTGATAGTATGATCGACAATCTCATCAAGAAATTCACGATCATGAGAGATCAGCAGTAGCGTTCCCTTATAGGCGTTAATCCAGTCCTGTAGCCAGAATGTCGTATCCAGATCGAGATGGTTTGTCGGCTCATCGAGCAACAATAGGTCTGAACGACTAAGTAGAGCCTGAGCCAGATTGAGGCGCATACGCCATCCACCGGAGAAGTTGCGCACCGGCTGCGAGTGCTGCTCCTGTTTGAATCCCAAACCTGATAGTAGTTTGCCTGCACGATGAGGCGCATTATAACCATCTATGGATTCAAACTCGGCATGTAGTTCACCCAGGCCATGCCCCCCAGAGGCCTCCTCCTGAACGATCTGCCTCTGCAATTTGCGATATTCATCATCCCCATCAAGCACATAATCGAGCGCACTCTGTTCCGATGCCGGAGTCTCCTGCGCAACATGGGCAATCTGCCAACCCTCAGCGATGGATAGTGAACCGTGATCCGCTGTCAGTTCGCCTCGAACCAGAGCCAGCAGTGAGGACTTCCCGCAACCATTAGCACCGGTAATCCCCACCTTCCAACCACTGTGCAGATCCAGGTCACTTTCAAGAATAAGAGGTTTACTCCCACGATAGAGGGAGAGTTGTTGCATACGAATCATTTTATAATTGCCAGAAATGCAAAGAGGCGGTCATATAAATGACCGCCTCTTTTAATAGTTAAGCTAATTTACGGTTAGCCCATTTTAGCTGGTTAGTTCTTGGCTAACCACTCTTCCAGCTTGTCTGATCCACCAATCTCATCACCATCGATAAAGACCTGTGGAACAGAGGTGGTGCCGGCAACTGCACGCAGCGTTCTGTCGGTGTAGTCACGGCCCATCAACAGCTCTTCAAACTCAATACCGGCATCGTGTAGCATTCCCTTCGCCTTGGCACAGAATGGGCAACCTTTGCGGGTAAACACCGTCACACTCAATGGACGAGGCGCCTCGGGTGCGACATATTGCAGCATGGTATCTGCATCCGATACGCCATAAGGGTCACCCGGCTCATCGGGCTCGATAAACATCTTCTCAACCACACCATTATCGACCACCATCGCATAGCGCCACGAACGCTTACCAAAGCCGATAGCGCCTTTATCAACCAGCATACCCATCCCTTCGCTAAACTCGCCATTACCATCTGGGATAAAAGTGATGTTGTCGGCACCCTGCTCCTCTTTCCATTCGTTCATGACAAACGCATCGTTAACCGAAATGCAGACAATATCATCGATACCATTGGCCTTAAAAACAGGCTCAAGCTGGTTAAAGCGTGGCACATGTGATGATGAACAGGTCGGAGTAAATGCACCGGGAAGTGAAAATACAATCACACGCTTGTTGGCAAAAATCTCGTCTGTAGTGACATCAACCCACGCATTGTCCTGACGGGTATGGAACGCAACCGATGGAACCTTTTGACCTTCTCGATTCTCTAACATTTTATCAATCCTCTTTAGCTCGTTAATTTGCTGTTGTTTCAAAAACTGGGGTCATAATAGCTATCGACACATGATTTGCATAATTGTATATTTAAATGCAACTGATTTGTTTTTTAGATTACCTAAATCTGGGAGCCCTACGTGAATATTCCAACACTAAAGCAATTGCGCTATTTCATCGCCCTGACTGATCTAAAGCATTTTGGCCGAGCGGCAGAGAGCTGCTTTGTTTCGCAGTCTGCCTTTAGTCTCGCCATTCAAGATCTTGAGAGATTGCTGAATATTCAACTGGTTGACCGTACCAACCGTAGTGTAACTATTACAGACATTGGCAATGAGGTGGCGGCTCAAGCTCGGCTAACCATAACCAGCGTAGAGGAGCTCGTGGAGATGGCCCAATCTAGCCTCTCTCCACTAACAGGCAGACTTAAACTTGGGATCATCCCAACAATTGCCCCTTTTCTGCTACCTCGACTGTTACCCGAGTTGCGCAGGGAATATCCTGATTTACAGCTCTATCTTGTTGAAGATACAACAGCCCGAGTTCATCAAAAATTGATGGATGGCGAACTTGATCTCATTATCATCGCTCTTCCAATAGCCCTTCGTGGTATTGAAATTGATAGCCTGTTTCAGGATCCATTTCACCTCGCCTGCCGAAGTCAGAGCGCACTGATAAATCCTAAGCAATACGCCATTGATGATTTAGCCCAGGAATCGATCCTGCTACTCGAAGATGGCCACTGTTTACGTGATCATGCACTTTCGGCCTGTCAGATTCGCGATCTCAATCAGGTGAGCCGATTTGCTGCCAGCAGCCTTTTAACGCTGATTGAGATGGTCGATGCCGACATGGGTATTACCTTTCTACCTGAAATGGCAGAAGGTTCTCCCCTTTTAAAGGGAACCAAGGTAAAAACCTATCCACTAACAGAGAAAAGTTATCGCGAGATTGGCATTGGCTGGCGCAAGGGTAGTAAGCGCCACGAGGAGTTTCGCCTTTTAGGAAAATTCATCACAGATTTTCATCATAAGAAAAACAGATTGAAATAATTTTCGATATTTATCTAAATTTCGATTGACACAATAATCGGGCAGGTGCATCTTAACTGCATGAACAATATTCACACACTTAAACGAGTAGCGATGCCCGTGCCAATGCTAGTAGTGGCACGATGGGAGAGTCCACTGCGTCCGTGTGATGAGGCTAACAGATGATATGTTAGCTACTTAAAAAACCGCTTAATTAGCTTACACATGGGCCGCAGATAGGATTCTATCTGCGGCCTTTTTTTATGTGCAAGATGTACTGTATACCACGATCACATAGATACGAAAGAGCGGCGTTGTATCAACCTGGAACTTTAACAATAGGAGTAAAAGAGATGTCGGTCCCAGCGGCCTATCTTGGCGTTATATTAATCTGGTCTACCACACCACTGGCAATTCAGTGGAGTGGTGCCGAAGGAAACTATCATTTTGGGCTAATGGCCAGGATGGTAATCGGCCTGCTGGTAACCCTTGTGATTCTCACACTAATGGGACGCACAGTTCCACGCCATAAAAGTGCCATCCTGAGCTATCTGATTGCAGGTGCTGGACTGTTTGGGGCGATGTCTTCAACATACTGGGGGGCACAACATATCCCCTCAGGACTTCTATCTGTCATATTCGGACTATCCCCAGTATTGACTGCAGTCATGTCGACCTTGTGGCTAAAAGAGAGGCGGCTTTCAATGGTACGTATGTTCGCTATCGTTATCTCAATTTGTGGGCTCGGGATTATCTTTCTTTTGGAGCAGAGTATCAGTGATACTTTTCTCTATGGTGCAATGGCTATTCTATTCGCGGTTGTGATTCATAGCGCTACCAGCGTATGGATTAAGCGTATTGATACTGAGCTTTCGCCTCTTGCGCTTAATAGCGGCTCACTTATGATATCGGTACCGCTGTTTGCTGTTAGCTGGCTCATACTTGGGGATGGTGTTCCCACTGACTCTGACAGTCGTATTCTCTACGCCATTGGTTATCTGGGTATTATGGGAAGCGCAGTGGGTTTTGTACTCTACTACTACATCCTGCACCATCTCAGCGCGACAGTGATATCACTGATCACACTGATAACACCAGTGATCGCCCTTTGGCTAGGTAGTACCTTCAATGATGAGGTGCTGGGGACAAACGCACTTATCGGTACAGCGACCATCATGCTGGGTTTACTGCTATTTCAGCTCGATACCCTATGGCGCCCTAAGGCCAGAGCACTTCAATATGAGAGCTAATCGGTAGGGGGAGAGATCCCCCTATCTATATCATGAAGCTCTTTTGTCGCAGTGTTCGATAACAGCTACAATCAACGCTTTATATATTAAGCATATTAGAGGCTCATTAATGGGAATTGTCCGACTAATAATTATTGGCGTTGCAGTCTGGCTCGCCTTCAAATTATTTAAACGAATGACAAGTGGGCCTTCAACACCTGAAAGTAGTGTTAAAGAAAGCGCTCCGAAGAAGATGGTTCAGTGTAAACAGTGCGGACTACATGTTCCCATTGATGAAGCGCTTCCCAAAGGGGACGACCACTTTTGTTGTGATGAGCACAGAGATCAGGATTAAGCTGGTAAAACTTCAGGAATATTCGTGACTGCCTCGCAAACAACAAACACAATAGATAGTCCCAAGCCAGCAAACTGGCGCCCTCTCCTATTCTTTAATTTATACAGAATCGGCCTGCTGGTTATTATGCTGCTATTGAGTAGTACGCATAACCTGCCCATGCCTTTAGGTTCAACAGATCCTGAACTATTCGATAAAACCTTACTTCTCTATCTGTTTGCCTCTCTATTCATCACCTTTACCCTCGCAGTGGAGCGTCCATCATTTGATATCCAGCTCCATGTTCAGTTAGGTATCGATATTATTTTTATCACCCTGCTAATGCACGCCAGTGGTGGCGTAGGAAGCGGTGTTGTGATGCTACTGGTGATTAGTGTTGCCAACCACAGTGCTCTTGCATCAGGACAGATGCCCAGCCTGTTCGCAGCTTTGGCAACCATTGCGTTAATGCTTGAGCAGACCTACAACCTCCTCTACGAAGAGAACATCGGTTTCAATTACCCATTTGCGGGCTTGTTTGGCATTGTTCTATTTGCAACTGCACTGTTAACCAATGCATTAGCGCAACGTGCTCGTGAAAGTGAGGCCCTTGCCGAGCAGAGAGGTTTCGACCTGGCCAATATGGCTGAGCTGACTGAATACACCATCACACAAATGAAAACAGGAGTTATCGCTATAGATCCTGGTCGCCAGGTAAGAATGTTTAATGATGCCGCGGTAAAACTACTTGGCTCAACAAACCTGAGTATCGGGCAAGAATTGATTAGAGTGTGTCCTGAACTGTCGACCACCCTTGAGCGCTGGTTGCGCGATAGTAGTCAAAGACTGTCTCCTTTTAGATCCAAAATTCACTCCAGCATTCTCCCCCAGTTTATCGTCATTGGAAGTCAAAAACTTGAAGGTGTTTTAATCTTTCTAGAAGATGCTGAAGCTGCTAACGCTCAAGCTCAGCAGGTTAAACTTGCTGCACTGGGAAGGCTCACTGCGGGTATTGCTCATGAGATCAGAAATCCACTGGGAGCAATCAGCCATGCCAGTGAGCTACTCAACGAATCGGAGCAGATTGTGCCGGCAGATCAACGTCTAACCGAGATAATTCGTGATAACTGTTTTCGCCTGAATACAATTGTTGAGACGATTCTTCAACTGGGTAAACGAGAGCAGCAGGTCAATAGCGAATCATTTATGTTAAAACCATGGTTACAGAGATTTATTGATACGATATGCGAGACCCAACAGATTATCTCAAATGACATTGAGATTAACATTGATCCTCATGATCTGATGATCACCTTCGATAGCGGTCACCTGCATCAGATATTATGGAATCTTTGTCAAAATGGTATTCGTTACGCCCATCCTGAGAAGCAACCAATTCTCAAAATCATTGCAAAACAGGAAGTAAGTGAGATAACGATTGATGTTATCGATACAGGTAAAGGGGTAGAACCCAATGTACTGGGACAACTTTTTGAGCCCTTTGTAACAACTGAAGGAAGTGGAACTGGCCTCGGCCTTTATATATCAAAAACGCTTGCTACCAGTAATAACGCAGATCTGATCTACCGCCCGACTTCAAAAGGCGAGAGCTGCTTTAGAATAAAGGTGAGTACAAGTTGATTAGAATTACAATAGAGAAGGTATCGTAGTGAGTGAGAATAAGAGAGCCATTGCGCTAATCGTTGATGATGAGGCAGATATTCGAGAGCTCCTCTCAATGACTCTTGAGAGAATGGGTGTTGATAGTCGTCAAGCTGAGACAATATCAGAAGCGACCAAGTTGCTCGGCAGCCAGACATTTGACCTCTGCATTACTGATATGAAACTTCCCGATGGAAATGGTCTTGAACTGATCAAAATGATCAATCAAAACTACCCATCCCTTCCAGTAGCAATGCTGACTGCCCATGGAAATATGGATACAGCCATTGAAGCATTAAAGTCTGGAGCCTTTGACTTTATAAACAAGCCGGTCGAACTCAAGACACTTAAAACATTGATTCAGAGCGCTCTGAACTTGCAGCAATCTGACCAAAGAAAAACACCAAGAGATCAGCGGCTTAAATTACTTGGTGAATCTCCAGAGATCACCAAATTACGACAGACAATTAACAAATTGGCTCGCAGCCAGGCCCCCATATATATCAAAGGAGAGTCTGGCACCGGTAAAGAATTGGTTGCTCGACTGATCCACCAGA
>JAPHSO010000030.1 GCA_026193675.1 Gammaproteobacteria bacterium
ACGAAGTCTAAGGCATGCTTAAAGGCGCTTCGGCTGCGATAGCCATTAAGGCGTAGCACCTGCCGGTTGTCACTATCGAGGAAAATCACTGTCGGGGTGTAACGCACCTTAAGCATTTCGGCGAGCGCCTTCTCCTTGAGGGTCTCCTCCTCATTAAATGCAACCTCACGATCACCCTGAATATTGATGGCAATCACATCAAAATTCTCTTTTATAAAATCGGTGTAGGGTGAATTTTTTATATTTTCTTCAACAGTCTTAAAGCAGTACGGGCAGCCATTGAGATGCATGAAGAGCATGACATGCCTGCCCGACTCCGTTGCCTCGCCCACATCTTCAGCGATATCGAGAAAGCTCTCCTTGAACCAGTCAGGATGCTCGGAGATCTTGCTACCGGTTACAGTGCCCATTTTAGACTCTGCATAAACATAACCTGGGAGCGCATTCAAAAACATCAACAGGCTACACACCACAACAAACTTTAATTTTGCCACTCTCATCTCCAGAAATTTAATCAGATACTCTGTTAAAGCAACTTTACATCATTTTTTTGACAGGGTGCCAACGCTTCTCGCAACCTCTCTGGCTGCAATGGCTTAACGATAAAGTCATCCATGCCCGCTTCAAGGCATGCCTCCCTCTCACCACTGATCACATTGGCGGTTAGGGCAATGATCGGCAGGCGCTGTGAAGATTTCTCCGCTGCTCGAATCCGCTTTGTCGCCTGACGGCCATCCATCAGCGGCATATGCAGATCCATCAACACCAGGTCATACTTCCCACTATTGGCAGCTTCAACCGCCTTCTCCCCATTATTCACGCACTCAACAGTGCATCCCAGATCATGAAGAAACCGGGTAATCACAAACTGATTGATATGGTCATCCTCAGCAACCAGTACATTTAGATCAAATTGCTCAGGAAGTTGAGAAATATCGATCGTCTTATTGATGACTCTATCGGCCTCAATCATTGGCAGATAAAGATGAAAGATCGATCCCTCGCCGACACCACTCTCAACACTCAAACGGCCGCCCATCATCTCAGCCAATTCCCGCGATATGGCTAAACCTAGACCGCTACCACCATATTCTCGACTCAACGTATTATCAGCCTGGGAAAACTGCTCAAACACGCTGTCGATCTTTTCAGCAGGAATGCCGATACCACTATCTCTAACCGTAAAATGGAGTTGCGTTCCCCCCCATCCACCTATCACCTCCCGCTCAGGATTATCGCGCAGATTACTCTTCTCAACAGTGATAGAGACCTCTCCCTTATGGGTGAATTTGATTGAGTTACCGACAATATTGAGCAAAATCTGACGTAGACGCAGTGGATCAAACATCACCCATTCGGGAATCCCATCGGCTAGCTGACTCTCAAGTTTGATACCTTTCGCATCTGCTTCAGGTTTAAGCAACCCCACCAACTCTTCGATCAGTTTCGGCAGCTCAACTGCCTGATAGCTGATATCGATTCTGTGAGCCTCGATTTTAGATATATCGAGAATGTCATCAATGAGTCCCATCAAGCCCTCTGATGCCACCTGAATAAGCTCTGCATGACGTCGACTCTCACTAGATAGATCATCTCGCATCATGATATTGGTCAAACCGATAATGCCATTCATCGGCGTACGAATTTCATGGCTCATATTGGCAAGAAACTGGCTCTTCGCGCGATTCGCCTCCTCCGCTCGAATTCGTTCAACCTCAAGATCATCAACCAGTCGTTGACGTTGGTTCTCATAGATATAGACAATCAAGCTCATCACCAATGTGCTCACCATGGCATTGACGACAAAATCGACAGAATAGGGTGTCACATCAAATCCGGTTAACTCACCGATGAACAGAGAGAGTACAGCAATGTTATAGCTGATCACCCAATAGACTCCGCCCCCTTTCCCCACCAACAGAAATGCCAGGATAGGAAAGATCGGCAGCCAGAGGACCCCTGTATTGGCGATACCACCAATCATTGCCGTGCCAATTAAGACCAAAAAGACAGTGCCCAGCATCACATTGATCGCCAGCTCCAGTTTCTGGTGGTAACGCAGCAAAAGCAGATTAGCAATATTGATCAACAGCAACGGAAGTTGAAAGGCGACCAGAAAATGGAGCCCCTCCAGATAGTGTGCAACATTGAGTAGAGAGACGGTCAGACAGCCGAGAAAGACCATCCCCTCAAAGAGTCGAATTCGATGCGCCAACCTTTCGTTAGATGTCATCTCACCATTTAATTCCGATCTCTGCATCTCCGCTGCAACCTTCTGTGAACTCATCGTATAAAACCTACATTGATGATGCTACAGACAGGAAGGGAAATAAATAATTGAATCCGTTCATGGGCATATCCTACACCTGTTTTGTGATGAACTATAGAACCACCTGCCGTAACCAGTCTGATGTTCAGGGTTGTGAATAATCACTATTCAGCGATAATTGAACCCACCCTATTCAACCAGGCAATAATAATCTTCATGGCACTTAACGGCTCATCGCTGCGCGAATGAAAAATCCGCTCTATCTATTTGCGTTTCTGACTTTACTGGTCGTAGCCCTTTTTATCATCGGTCTGGTATCCGGCGGATTTAAGATCCCCCTTCAGCAGTTCATTGAGATCCTGCTCTATCCAGAACAGCACCCAATTGAGAATCAGATCATCTTCGAGTTACGTCTGCCACGGCTGTTAGCCGCATTTATTGTTGGTGCACTCCTGGCCCTGGCCGGGGCGGTGATGCAGACACTGCTGACCAATCCCCTTGCCGATCCCTATATTCTCGGCGTCTCAGGCGGCTCTGCCACCGGTGCGCTGCTCACAATGCTATTCGGCATGAGTGGAATCTGGCTCACGCTTGGCGCATTTATTGGGGCGATTCTCACCATCACCATCGTCTTTACGCTCACTTTTGGTGCACGTGATCACTCCAACAACCGGCTGTTACTGACCGGTGTAGTGATCTCCGCAGGCTGGGGCGCGGTCATCTCACTAATCCTCTCAATTGCTCAAACTGAAGACCTGCGTGGGATGCTCTTCTGGCTGA
>JAPHSO010000349.1 GCA_026193675.1 Gammaproteobacteria bacterium
TCATAGTTGGGGATGAAATCGACCGTCTCTTTATCAAGATCGGCCAGCAGCTCATGGGCAATCTTCGACATACGCGCTTCGGTATATCGCATCGCCGCAGCATTATCGCCATCGACCGAACCGAAGTTACCCTGACCATCGACCAGCATATAACGCAGCGAGAAGGGTTGGGCCATCCGTACGATGGTGTCGTAAACCGCAGTATCACCATGGGGGTGATATTTACCGATCACATCACCGACGATACGTGCCGATTTTTTATAGGGTTTATTCCAGTCATTGCCCAGCTCGCGCATCGCATAGAGCACGCGGCGGTGAACAGGTTTCAGTCCATCACGGACATCGGGAAGGGCTCGACCGACGATTACGCTCATGGCGTAGTCGAGGTAGGATTGACGCATCTCCTCCTCTATATTGATAGGAAGAATTTCTGATGCAAACTCACTCATATATTTCCACTCACTGGGAGGTTATTCCATAACGTATAAAGTCGCCAATCATAGCACAGTGGTTTCACCCACTGCACCCTACTATGATTAGATAAAAACCGCTTAGATCGAAAATGAGAGCGCTTATTTGCAAAACAGGGACTTTTTAGCTCTCATTTTTCATCATCGCCATCAAATTATTAGCGACAGAGGGTGAAGTTGGACATTTTTTGGCTGCAAGCAGGTGTCGGAGTCGCATTTAAGTGAATAGAAACGGCCTGATAACCTACAGAGTCAATCTCCCACCATCAGGCCCGAAACAACCCGACTCCGACACCTAAATCCTAGTTAGCACTACTCATCATTGCCGCCATTTTTTCCGTCGTTGGGTTCAAAACAACCCCCTTTTCGGTAACGATGGCATCAACCAGCTCTGCCGGCGTCACATCAAATGCCGGATTCCAGGCCTGGGCCCCCTCTGCTGCAATTCTCTCTCCTGCGGCGCCAAACACCTCATCAGCACTACGCTGCTCAATCGGAATCAGCTCACCCGATGCCAGTGACATATCGACCGTTGAGGTTGGTGCCACCACCATCACCTTAATGCCATGATGTTTGGCTGCAATCGCCACACCATAAGTGCCAATCTTATTGGCAACGTCCCCATTGGCTGCAATTCGGTCAGAGCCGACCACCACCCAACCGACCTTGCCACTCTTTAACAGGTGGGCCGCAGCACCATCAGATAACAGTGTTACCGGGATATTCTCCTGAATCATCTCCCATGCGGTCAGACGGGCCCCCTGCAACCAGGGACGGGTCTCATCGGCAAATAGCTCATCCACTCGTCCCTGCTCAACCGCTGCGCGTACTACACCCAGGGCGGTTCCATACCCACCGGTTGCCAAAGCGCCGGCGTTACAGTGAGTCAAAATGGCGCCACTCCCCTTCTCAATCAGCTCAGCCCCCATCTCACCCATCTTTTGGCAGGCGGCGATATCTTCATTCATGATGGCGTGGGCCTCAGCCAACAGCTCGGGAACCGGATCTCGTAGATCAACCTCGGCAAAGCGGCCACGCATCCGCTCAATGGCCCACATCAAATTGACCGCAGTAGGACGGGCATTACCCAGATATTCCAGATCAGGCTCAACCGCCCTCTGCCAATCATCAGAACCTGCAGCAATTCGGTTTTGTACCGCAATCACCACGCCATAGGCCGCAGTAATCCCGATAGCCGGGGCTCCGCGTACCACCATGTCACGAATCGCATCGGCCACCGCATGTACATCACTATAATAGATGTACTCCTCACGTTGAGGCAGGATGCGTTGGTCAATCAGTTGGAGTTGGTGCAGCGCTTCGTCCCACCGAATAGGGCGGATCGAATCATATTTTTTTTCAGTCATTGGTTAACTTTCAGTTTGAGTCTTATGTTTACGGATCAAATGCCAGAGCGTTTTAACATTACTCTCCAAATCTTTGAGATAGAGCGTAATGGCGATCTCTTCAAGGGCCATCAAAAGCTGGATCATAGCAGCAATTCTAAAGGGCCAGGGAGTGATCTCCAGAAACAGAAGATAGATTGCAGGCACCATTAAAACCGCAGCAAACTTGGCGCTCCAGGTGTGGTAACTGGGAATCTGATGAAACTTAACCAACCCTACAAGTAACGGCACAGAGAAGTTTGCCACCACCAACCAGAAGATCAAAAACTCCCGCCGAATAATCTCAGGCCACAACCACCAGGCACAGATCGGCACCAGAAAATAGTTTGCCAGATCTCCCCAGCTATCCAGTTTGGTTCCCAGCTCTGACTCCTGATGCCAGCGCCGGGCCAGAAAACCATCGAGTGCATCAGAGACCAAAGAGATAGCGAGCAGTATCAGAAAAATATTCGCCTCCCCTATCCATGCCAGATAGAGCAAAAATGGCGCAGCGATCAGACGAAAAAGGCTGAGTTGGTTGGGGATGGTTAGTAGCGCTTGATTCATCTTGTCTAAAAGTAGATTCACAATGAAAGTGCTCATTCTACATGAGTCACATCAATCAAGTGGGCTTCGAACACCTTGCCCGCCTTTGTTGAGTACATGGGTATAAATCATCGTTGTTTTGACATCATTGTGCCCAAGAAGCTCTTGCACAGTTCGAATATCATAGCCACCCTCCAGCAAATGAGTAGCAAAACTGTGTCGCAACGTATGACTAGTGGCCGGTTTGGTCAAGCCTGCTCGTCGTACTGCCCCCTTAATAGCTCGTTGAAATGACTTCTCACCAATATGATGTCTTCGCGTAATTCCTGTTCGCGGATCTATTGCAGGAGATTTTGCCGGAAACATATAGCACCAACCAAGTTCATAACCAGCTCCTGGGTACTTGCGTTCCAGTGCATAGGGTAGATAAACTGGGCCAATCTTATTTCGGAGATCTTGTTCATGGATAGAACTCACCTTTTCAAGCTGATAACGCAGAGGCTCTACCAAAGAGTTGGGCAGCATTGTCCGTCTATCCTTCCCCCCTTTTCCATCTCGTACAGTCACTTCAAAACGCTCAAAGTCGACATCTTTCACACGCAACCTCATCGCCTCCATCAACCGCAACCCAGATCCATAAAGCAGCGAAGCGACGAGATGATGGACACCATCAAGTTGTGCAAGCACACCCCGCACCTCAAGCTCAGTCAAAACCACAGGAAGCCGCGGTGCCTTCTTTGCACGTGTAACTCCATCAAGCCAGGGAAGCTCTATACACAGAACCTCTTTATAGAGAAACAAGATAGCCGCAAGCGCCTGATTTTGAGTCGACGGTGCAACATTGCGCACCACAGCAAGTTGAGTAAGAAAAGCCTCAACCTCTGGCGCTCCCATCTCAGATGGATGTCTTTTATCGTGAAAGAGAATAAATCGACGTATCCAATCGATGTAGCGTTTTTCAGTGCGGATACTGTAGTGCTTTACCCTACAACGTTCTGCGACCTGCTCAAGAAGTCGCGGTTTAGCGAACTGTTCCATAGTTCCTTTTCCTCCATGATTTACCGACCCGTTTATTCAACACTGGCTTATATAAATCAATATGTTGCCAGAATTTTGGAATTTTACCGGACAAAAGTGACCTTTTACAAATGGACACTTTTGGGGTGGAATTATAGTTATGTATCAATATAAAGGAGAATGCATTGAATAAAATAATTATTTCACTATTACTTTTTCTCGTGGCAGAAATATCTTTTGCGGGTTGGTCTAGAACTACAGGAGAAGTAACTAGAGTGTATTCACATAATGGAGCTCATGTGATCAGAACTACAATTGAAGATGATGTTTGTACTCTAGGTAATTTTTGGTGGCCAGCAGATGATCCAGACGCAAAAGATATGCTTTCAATTTCGTTAGCAGCACTTATGTCGGGGAAGAAAATAAATGTTGTATACAATCCAAGTAACTTGAACTGTGCCCA
>JAPHSO010000233.1 GCA_026193675.1 Gammaproteobacteria bacterium
CTCTATGGGATCCTTTCTGTTTATGGGATGGTCTGGCGGCCTGTTTTGAAGACGCAGAGCCTGAGCCAGATTCGTGGCCCTTAGCGCTCCGCTCCTCAATTTTGTCTTCAAGACGCATCGTTAGGGCAATTCGTTTTCTTTTAAGATCGATCTCCAGCACCTTAACCTTAACAATCTCCCCAGCCTTGACCACCTCATGGGGATCTTTAATAAAACGGTTTGCCAGAGCTGAGATATGAACCAGTCCATCCTGATGGACACCAATATCGACAAAGGCGCCAAAATTGGTCACATTGGTTACTGTTCCCTCAAGAATCATCCCTTCGGTGAGATCCGATAGCTTTTCAACCCCCTCCTTAAATTGAGCCGTTTTGAATGCAGGTCTTGGGTCACGTCCCGGTTTATTGAGCTCAGCGATGATGTCCGTCACTGTCGGTAGACCAAATTTCTCATCGATATAGTCGGCCGGATCTAGCGATTTCAACTGCTTGCTGTTGCCGATAAGGGTGTTGATATCGACCTTGGTGATCTCAACAATTTTTTGCACCACACAATAACTCTCAGGGTGGACAGCTGAGGTGTCGAGAGGATTTTCTGCGTTGTGAATACGCAGGAATCCGGCAGCCTGTTCGAAGCTCTTATCTCCAAGTCGGGAGACCTTCATCAGGCCTTGGCGTGCCTTAAATGGACCATTCTGATTTCGAAACTCAACAATATTTTCCGCAATGGTCTGATTAAGTCCAGCCACGCGACTTAACAGTGCGCTGGATGCCGTGTTCACCTCAACACCGACACTGTTCACGCAATCCTCAACAACCGCATCAAGATTACGGGCCAGCTGGAATTGACTGACATCGTGCTGGTATTGACCCACTCCGATCGACTTCGGATCGATCTTCACCAGCTCTGCCAGCGGATCCTGCAGACGTCGAGCAATGGAGACGGCACCACGAATCGATACATCCAGATCTGGGAACTCTGCGGCAGCCAACTCTGAGGCGGAGTAGACTGAGGCGCCGGCCTCACTCACCATCACCTTTTGCAGTTTCAGCTCCGGGTGAAGCTTGATCAAATCGGCGCACAGCTTCTCGGTTTCGCGCGATGCGGTGCCGTTTCCAATAGCGAGAAGCTCAATATTGTATTGCTGTGCAAGTCTTGCAAGTTCAGCGATCGATTCATCCCACCGGTTACGTGGGGCATGCGGATAGATGGTTGATGAGTCAAGAAACTGACCGGTGGCGTCAACGATGGCAATTTTTACACCGGTACGCAGACCGGGATCGAGCCCAAGAGTTGCCCGTTGACCGGCTGGAGCTGCCAATAGCAGATCTTTCATGTTTCTGGCAAAGACCTCTATCGCACCGGTCTCGGCACGCTCGTGTAGGTCGGTAAACAGTTCAAGCTCGATACGCATCTTGAGCTTAATCGTCCAGGTCCAGCGAACCACCTCTGCCAACCATCTATCTGCAGGTCGGTTATGGTTCTCAATACCGCTGTGTCTGGCGATTATCCCTTCACAGGGGTGTGCTGAAGCGGTGTCGTGTTCCACATCGATCTTGAGTTGTAAAATATCCTCTTTACGACCTCTAAACATAGCCAATGCACGGTGCGAAGGGATACGATTCAACTTGTCCTGATGGTCAAAGTAATCTCTAAACTTGGTTCCCTCGTCCTCTTTACCGCTGACAACTGTAGAGTAGAGCAGTGCATTCTCACTAAAGTAGCTGCGTAACTCGGCAATCAGATCGGCATTCTCGGTAAAGCGCTCCATCAGGATAAATTTGGCACCATCCAACACCGCCTTCACATCACCGAAACTCTCTTTTAGTGGCTCTTCGTGACAGATGTAGGATTCCGCTTCAGCCTCTGGGTTTAGCTCAGGATTTGAAAGTAGTGCCTCTGCTAGTGGCTCGATACCCGCTTCAATGGCAATCTGTCCCTTGGTGCGCCGCTTCTTCTTATAGGGAAGATAGAGATCCTCAAGGCGCACCTTGGTCTCAGCCTCATTGATCTCTCGAGTCAGTTCGGGGGTCAATTTGCCCTGCTCATCGATCAGTTTGAGGACAGCCGCTCTACGATCGTCCAGTTCACGCATGTAGCCAAGACGCTCATCAAGCACTCTTAGCTGAGTATCATCAAGACCGTTGGTCACCTCTTTACGATAACGGGCGATAAAGGGGACAGTTGCGCCGTCATCTAGCAGCTGTATGGCCGCATCCACCTGTTTGACAGAGACGTTAAGTTCATTGGCGATACGTTGTGAGATTGTGAGCATATTTACTAATTGGGGTTGTCGAAAATGGCGGCCTATTATGGGCAACATTGCTGTGCGGTAACAGCCTTGAATTATTGCCAAAACAGCTGTAGTGGATTAATGATGCTGTGGAGAATATGGTTACATTGATTTTGCAAATATCTGATGTGACACAACTAACTGTTTAAGATAGCAGGGCGACACTCTTCGCCTGAGCATAGAGCGACTTTCCAGGTTGTAGCTCTAAAAGCGCAGCCGACTTTCGGGTCACCCGTGTCAGCATCGGCACACCACCCACCTGTAGGCGAACCATCACTTGAGACTCTCCCTCAGGGATTAGCGCCTCCACAGTGGCCGGGAAGATATTTAAAATACTGGTGCCCGATTGATGCGCCAGCGTCAGGCTGACATCACGTGCTGCAACCCTCACCCTGACAGAGCGACCGACCGGTAGATCCTTATGGGTCACGGTAAAACGGCCCCCGGCAAAATCGACATAGGTGAGATTAAACTCATCATCGTGCTCTGCAACAACCGCCTCGATCAACGCCTCAGCATCATCACCATGAGCGAGCGGTAGATCGAGTCGGGTCAACATCTCACCAATAGGGCCGGCCCCCTTGATCTGGCCCGCCTCAAGCAGAACCAGATGGTCTGCAAGGCGTGCCACCTCATCGGGTGAGTGGCTGACATAGACAACAGGGATATCGAGCTCGTCGTGGAGCGACTCAAGATAGGGCATGATCTCCCGTTTGCGGGCCAGATCCAGTGCCGCCAGTGGCTCATCCATCAGCAGGATTTGCGGGCTGACAGCAAGGGCGCGGGCGATAGCGACCCGATGTTGCTCACCGCCAGACAGTTGGCCGGTACGGCGCTGTAGCAGATGACCGATTCCCAGCAGTTCAATAGCACTATCGATGGAGACCTTGCGTTGATTCGCAGGGACTCGACGTACACCATATTCAAGATTTCCCTGAACGGTGAGGTGGGCGAACAGACTCGCCTCCTGGAACACGTAACCGAGAGGGCGTTTGTGCGGCGCTACAAACTGTTTACCATTTTGCCAAAGTTGATCACCGATTTTCAGATAGCCGTCGCGGCAACACTCAAGCCCAGCCATTGCCCGCAACAGTGTTGTCTTGCCACAACCTGATGGGCCAAAGATGGCAGTGACCCCCTTGTCGGGAATGTTTAGATCAACATCCAGCACAAAATCGTCGCGCTCTATTTTAAAGCGGGCCTCAATCATGGACGCACCAACGAGAAACGACGATTGAGCGCATACACCGTAATCAGCATGATAAATGAGAGCAGCAACAGTCCACCGGAGAGCAAGTGGGCATGACCATACTCAAGCGCCTCAACATGATCATAGATGGAGATAGAGAGCACCTGGGTTTCGCCGGGTATATTGCCGCCAATCATCAATACCACACCAAACTCACCCAAAGTATGGGCAAAGCCGAGTACTGCTGCGGTAAGAAATCCTGAGCGGGCGAGGGGAATCGCCACCGTAAAAAAACGATCCAGTGGGGATGCACGAAGGGTGGCAGCAACTTCCAGAGGGCGCGGGCCAATTGCAGCAAATGCGCCCTGCAGCGGCTGGATCACAAAGGGCATCGAGTAGAAGACAGAACCGATCACCAGACCGGTAAAGGTAAAGGCCAGTGGTTGACCGCCAAACCACTGCATCAGGCCACCTATCGGACCATTTGGCCCAAGGGCGATCAGTAGATAGAAGCCGAGCACCGTTGGGGGCAACACCAGTGGTAGGGCGATGACCGCCTCCAGTATAAATTTGTAACGCCAGCGGGTACGGGACATCCACCATGCGAGGGGAGTGCCAAGTAGTAGCAAAATTAGCGTACTGACCATCGCCAGCTTAAGGGTGATGATGAGTGCTGTGAGATCGGAATCGGTAAGCATCATGGCGTACCATATCCAAAGCTGCGAATAATCTCCAATGACTCCGGGCTTTTTACAAAGGCGGCAAATGCCAGCGCAGCCTCACCCTCTTTTAACACAACCGCCTGTTGTCTGATGGGTGTGTAGAGTGTTTGGGGCACCTCCCAAAAAGATCCTGTTATGGGTTGAGCTGGACGTTTAATCTGAGAGTAGGCGATAAAGCCCAGTTCGGCATTGCCACTTTTCACAAATTGAAAGGTCTGCCCGATGTTTTCACCACGCACCGCTTTGCCGTTTAATGCGCGCCATACGCCGCGTTGCTGCATAATCTCCTGGGCCGCTTTGCCATAGGGGGCAAGTTTTGGATTGGCTATCGCAATATGTCGGAATTCATTCTGCTCTAACACACGCCCCTCTGAATCGACATATCCGGAAAGTGGGCTCCATAGCGCCAACCTGCCGATGGCGTAGGTAAATCTGCTTTGAGGGAGTGCGTTTCCGTTTTGTTCGAGTCGCTCTGGCCGTCTGCTATCGGCGGCAAAAAAGAGATCATAAGGGGCGCCGTGGATAATCTGTGCGTAGTGCTTTCCGGTAGAGCCAAAGGTGAGTTTCACCTTATGTGCGGTAGAGGCCTCGAAACGTTCCGCAATCTCTCTGATGGTACCGCTAAAGTTGCTGGCAACCGCCACCAGGATCTCATCAGCCAGACTGGTTCTAGCTCCCACCATCAGAATGACCAGGGTGATCCAACTGATGGTGGTTGAGAATCTATGCATCAATCGTTTCTCGTAAATTTCGAGAGATGGTTCAGTTAGACTTCTTAACAAACTTGGTCAAGATAACGATCTGTTGACCATTAACACGACCCTCAATCTGTTCGCCATTCTCGGGCACAAGAGAGATGCCGCGTACTGCCGTACCACGCTTGGCGGTAAAGTTGGCACCTTTTACGGTGAGATCTTTAATCAGCGTGACGCTATCGCCCGCCTCAAGCTGCGCACCGTTACTGTCGATATGTTTAACACTGTCACTATCACCTTGACCTTCACCGGTCGCCTCTGCCCATTTCAGGGTCTCATCATCAAGATAGAGCATATCGAGCAGCTCCTGTGGCCAACCTTCACTGCTCAGTCGAGTCAGCATACGCCATGCAACGACCTGTACGGCTGGAATCTGGCTCCACATACTGTCGTTCAGGCAACGCCAGTGGTTCAGATCTACATCGTCTGGATTCTCAATCTGATCTCGACAGGTATTACAGATCAGCAGAGAGTCATCAGCGGTGCCACTTGAATTGGGTGGTACTTCATAGCTTGCCAAACTCTCGGTAGCGCCACACAGTTCACACCTGGATTCACTGCGCTTATGTAGTGCCTGTTCTGTAGTCATGATTCACCGTTGCATATCAATTAGTTTGGCCATTATACCGAAAACATCATCTCTAATTGCTTCAAACAGATACCATTTTCAAGAAAACTATCGTTTCACTTTATGCTGAAAACAGCCGGATTATTTTTCGGTTACCGACAGAATCTCAGAGAGCGGAAAGTCCAAATGAACTCGTTCTAGTCGCCACTAATTTACAGGTGGTAGAGCGGCTGAAATCGGATTAAATCGGAGTACCAATGGGATGTCGATAACTGCCATCTATTACATACGATGGCTAACTAAGGTATAAGGTTGCCATGAAATTTCCGAAACGACTCAAACCGCTCTATGAAGATGGCCTGGTAGATGAAGTGATCCGCCAGTTAATGAGTGGCAAAGAGGCGACGGTCTACATTGTGCGCTGTGGTTCTGAGATCCGCTGTGCCAAGATTTACAAAGAGGCCAGTAAGCGAAGTTTTAAACAGGCGGTGCAGTATCAGGAGGGGCGCAAAGTGCGTAACAGCCGCCGTGCGCGAGCCATGGAGAAGGGCTCCAAGTTTGGCCGTGATCAACAGGAGGAGGCGTGGCATAACGCCGAGGTTGATGCCCTCTATCGTCTGGCGGATGCCGGCGTGCGCGTTCCTCAACCCTACGGCTGCTTTGATGGCGTTCTATTGATGGAGCTGATTACCGACGAGGAGGGGCAGGTTGCGCCTCGTCTGAATGATGTCTCAATGTCGGCCGAACTGGCTCTAGAAGACCATGCCATGATGATGAAGTATGTGATGCGTATGCTCTGTGTTGGGCTGGTGCATGGCGACCTCTCTGAATTCAATGTATTGGTGGATGAGTTTGGGCCGGTCATTATTGATCTGCCTCAGGCGGTCGATGCGGCGGGTAACAACCATGCAGAGTGGATGCTGGAGCGGGATGTAAACAGTATCACCAACTACTATGCTCAATTTGCCCCCCAGTTGAAGGGTAGCCGATATGCAAAGGAGATCTGGGCCCTCTATGAGGCGGGAGAGCTACACCCTGATGTTGAGTTAACCGGCCAGTTCAAAGAAGACAACCATACTGCCGATGTCGATTCGGTGATGGAGGAGATCAAGGCGGCACTGGAAGAGGAAGAGGCCAGACAGCAACGGCTGCGTGAAGCGGCAGGGATGGACTAGCATCTCTATCTCGACAGAGGATTCACAGGACTGCCGCTGCCCACTGTGCCAATCGGCAGCAATCAGCCCTTTCTTTCAAGATAGACGCCACTACTTACGTTGTGCAACCTGCCAGCTTGTCTTTGTCCCTCCCAGTGACTATTTGACGCCCAAGCAGGAGAGGGCCGAATACGACCTGCATGAAAATAGTGTGGATGATCCCGGTTACCGCCAATTTCTCAGTCGACTCTTTTTTCCCGTTTCCAATTGTCTGGAGCCAGATAGTGAAGGTCTCGATTTTGGCTCAGGGCCAGAACCTCTGCTTTCGCAGATGTTTGTTGAGGCGGGTCACAGCATGCAGATCTATGATCACTTCTATGCGCCAGATGAATCACCGCTGCAGCAGCAATACGATTTTATTACCGCATCGGAGGTGGTGGAGCATCTACACCATCCGAGAGAAGCGTTAGAAAGGCTCTGGTCCTGCCTCAGACCAAATGGCGTTCTGGGTATTATGACCAAGCGGGTGCTTGATCTAGAGGCATTCTCAAACTGGCACTATAAGAATGACCCAACCCATGTCTCTTTTTTCTCAATAGAGAGCTTTGAATGGCTTGCTAGTCACTGGGGGGCGAGACTCGCTATCCCTGAAAAGGATGTGGTGATCTTGACCAAGCGTGGTGCTATTTAAGTTTAGAGGCCCAAATTGCCAGCTTATGTCGGATCGATTTGATCGAGACCTGATCTTCTGGAATGGGTTGAATCACCTTGTCATGAACCAGCAGCCGATAGATGTACTCGACCTTTTCATTGGCGGAGTCGGTGGGTTCAAACTCTACAACGCCTCTTCCCTCACCATATTTGATACCTTCAGCAATCGCCTTTTTGATTAATTCAGCCTCATTTTTTAGCTTTTTCATCGTATCTCCACTCTACCGGTTCGAGAAATTGGTCTAGCTGTTGTTATTTCGCAGCAGGGCTTCCCTTTGGTTACGCTGTTCCTGGAGTTCCACAAATGATTTGAGCTCGTTTTCTCCCCATTGCTGAGCCTCAGTCTCAGAGGCAAAGCCATCCTGCCTTTTTGAAACGATACTCTTTCTGGCAGATACGCGTCGCACAATCTCAGCACTCCAGCCACTCTTCTCCTGGACTACACGGAAATCATACTTATTGCCTTTGGACATTCTCTATTTTCCTAATCGTCAAATTGCTTTAGAGGTTACTGCAGGGGCTACAGGATTTGGTGGCGCTACTCAGCAGCGGGCTGTTCGGCCTTTTTAACACGAATACGGTTACCACCTACATCCTTACCATTAAGGTTCTTCATCGCCGCCTTGGCCTCACCCTGCTTAGGCATCTCAACAAAACCGAACCCTTTAGAGCTACCGGTCACCTTGTCCATAACCAGAGTGCAGGACTGCACGGTTCCATAGTCGGTAAACAGGTCCTGAAGTTCTGTCTCGGTGGTGGAGCGGGCGAGGTTGCGTACTAATAGTTTCATCGTATTGCCGTATTATTTTGAATGACGGGGATTATACCGTCTGAAAAGATGTGTAAGATAACTGTTTTCGATATTGACGGGCATATTGAACAATATTTCTGGATATTCGCTGATATTGTTCTAGCATGAATTAAACGTGCCTGATATTTGGTGAGCTAAACTATGAATTATGGGACCTCCTGGAGTACAAAATATGGACCTGCCGGCCCACTGGTTTTAGGTATGCCTCCAGAGCATCCTCAGACTGTTGAAGAGGAAGACTGTTCCAGGTACATCAAGCGATGCCGGGATCTGGAAAATTTAATTGAGGCACTTTGGGATTCGGCGATGATTCCTGAGGAGCTGCATCAAAAAATAATGAACACCCTCTATCAGCGTAGTTAAGAGTTCACTGAACGGAATAATTGCAACAAGTGATAGATTAGGGGGCGGTGATGAGCGTTTCGTATTTCACCTAAAAGAGGCATGTTTATCACAAAAATTATGCTGAATAGTTTTTGATGGGTAGGTTTTACAAGTTTCCGGTCTTGCCTCATACACACCGCAAAAGTAACCCTCATCACTCCTGTTTAGGAAAAAACAGGCACCATCTTTCTGAAATTTCAAAAAATATTCATCACCGCCCACATCTTTTAAATTTGTGAATAGATCAGAATGTGATCCGGTTGCACGCTCCAGCCTGTCGATTTCATCTAGTGATAACAGGACAAAAGGGGAGCGCTTGCAGCATTCACCACATTTCTTACATATTTTGGTCGATATTATATTTCCCATAATTTAAGAGATTCTGTGAATGATTTGTTGAGAAGAGAGGGTAACGGAAGTTTTAAGCTCAATCCCTCCCTGCTTTATAGAGGGAGGGATGATTGCCGTTACGCTTTAGATGGTGCGCTAAGTCGCTGTAAAAAATAGTGCGACTTAGAGGTGTTGCGTTCTAGTCTGATTTAATTTCGAGTATCGAAAATTAAACTGGAACAACCTTAGTTGCGCATGGACCTTTCTGGCCCTGTCCTTCGATGAACTCAACTTTTTGATTCTCATTAAGAGTTGCGTAACCATCAATCTTGATTTCAGAGTGGTGAACAAAAAGATCTTTACCACCATCATCTGGAGTAATGAAACCGAAACCTTTATCTGCGTTGAACCACTTAACTGTACCTTGACTCATTTCGTGCCTTTCCTTATCTATTTGATATTAATGTAACATTTCTATTCTGTTTATTTTACAGAAGCCTCAAATTACACTAACCAGGTGCCAGGATTGAACGATAATATGTCGTTTCTCAGCATCGTTGTGTAATTAAGCAGAAACCATTGTCCGCTTATTTCACACATTTAAATAGCATTATTTCCTTTTCTTAAGATTACCCCATGAATTGTTCCTCAAAAGTAGTGCTATCACACCACCCTGATAACTCATTAGATCATTACAGATGAGTTAAAAAAAGAGCGGTTTTGAGGTGACTCAAAAGGTTGCTGAACTCACTGGCTGGCGCTGGCGTCGCTTTGACCGTTGATCTGAGCAGATTAGTACTGTTTCGAAGTTGTTATTGAAAGCAGTAACAATTTGATGCCCATAACATTGGGCATCGGTCTGTTAAGCATTAATCACCAAGATTGGTGCCGACGCGTCTAGCACTCTCAACCCACGGATGATCGAGCGGGACTAACTTCTTATTACCCGCCACCTCTTCTAGTGGAACTGCCTCAGCCGTGTCACCACGTGCAGCGACCATCACGCCACTGACACCTTGATGGATCAGATCGGCACATACAGTGCCAAGGCGGGTGGAAAGAAGGCGATCAGCAGCTGAAGGTGTACCACCACGCTGCAGGTGACCGAGGATCGTAACGCGCGCCTCAAGGCCCGTGAGCTGCTCCAACTGGTGGGCAACACGTAGTGTGTGCTCGGACATCTCAGCGTTGAGCTGTTTGATCTTCGCCTTTGCCTTCTTTCGATCAGGTTTGTTCTCTGCCTCCTGCTTGCGTTGCTCAGCAAGCTGCATGGCAGCGGCCTCATCAATAGAGGCGGCGCCCTCTGCAACTGCGACGATGCTGAAACTTTTTCCGTTCTTCACCCGCTTAAGAATGGCCTCGGCAACGCTGGTGATGGAGTAGGGGATCTCGGGGATAAGGATCACGTCAGCTCCACCGGCGATACCTGCTCCTAGGGTGAGCCAACCGGCCCGATGCCCCATGATCTCCACCACAATGATGCGGTGATGGCTGTGTGCCGTACTGTGCAGACGGTCTATAGCATCGGTGGCGATACCGAGCGCAGTATCGAAACCGAAGGTGGTGTCGGTCATCGCCACGTCGTTATCAATGGTCTTTGGCAGGGTCAGGACATTGAGCCCCTTCTGATGCAGTTGCAGGGCGTTCTTTTGGGTGCCGCCGCCACCAAGGCAGACCAGCGCATCAAGATGGTTCGCCTCGTAATTCTTGACGATGACATCGGTCATATCCTGTACCTGATCACCAATCAACATCCGATGCGGCTTATCTCGACTGGTTCCCAGGACGGTGCCGCCAACGGTGAGAATGCCGGAGAGAGACTCTCCCTCAAGTCGCATCGTTCGATTTTCGACCAGTCCACGGAATCCATCACGAAAACCGATCACGTCCATCCTATATTCGCCACGTGCGGTCTTGCCAACACCGCGAATAGCGGCATTAAGGCCGGGGCTGTCGCCGCCGGCAGTTAGAACTCCAATATGTTTAGTCATCTGTAGCTGCTCACCTGATTGAGTTGATGAATTACGAGTATAAAATCACCTTACTCTGTCTGAGGGAGAGTATTAAATCAACCCTTAAAGGTACGAATGCTCTCTTCTAGCAGTTACCAATCTCATCTATGAAAGAGGTGTCATCTGATTAGGTTGATATTCAGATATATTGTGATGAAAATTAGAGTCTATTAATCAGACCAGAGATGGATATGCTCTAAATTAGAAACAGATGCTCTATGCCCCGGATTATGCTCATCTAACAGTTAGTCATCCTCATGTGAAACTGTCACTATCATCGTTCCACTATGATCAATTGAAACATCAAAATTAATCGGTCTGCAGCAGACCTGACAGTCTTCGATATAGGTTTGATGGTCAACTGAGGCATCAAGCAAGACAACGATTGACTCACCACAATAGGGGCACTCTATTTGTCGCTCTTCCAGTTCATTCATAAAATAAAGGTGAATATCACCATATTGCCTGAAATTAATTGTGGATTATATAACTGATAAAGGCTGCTAATAGCCATAAGCGGGCACTAATTTTCCTGATAATAGGATTAGAAACCATTGCCCTTTAATCCGGTTCTTCTTTTATCAAAAAATCAACGCAAAGGAAAAACTCCTAAAATCATTAATAATAAGAAAACAAGTAATGTTATTAATCCTGCGTATAGCAGAAATTTAGAATATGCCCCATAACGACGAACACGTTTAGAGTTTGACTTCATGTATTTTGAGCTGATGATGCATGACATGAATTTATTGAAATTCCATGCCGTATTATTAAATACAATATGAGGCTTACCAAGCTCGTTCCAAAGCGTTTCGTCTTCTTTCTTAGTGGTGCTAAAAAATTTTTGCAAAACAATAAAGTAAGAGAAACATATTACTATTAAAAATAGTATGTAAATCTCAAATAGTGTTTGACTGTTCATTCTAGCTAACCTTTTACATGGATTAGGGGAGTTATCTCGCTGTCAGCATCCCTGTCTATCATTTAGACTGCTATAGGGTGTTAGCAGAATAATATAATAAATTATCGTGAAATTTATACGGGAATTTAATCCTCTTAGCAATTAATGCTATGAGTCATAGGGGAAAAGAATAATTGGAAATTAGGTTTGTCTATACGAAGACAATCCAAGGTCAAGAATGAGTCTGGAATATTGTAAGGTTAGAGCTGACTAAAGAAGTCGTTACCCTTGTCATCCACAATAATAAAAGCGGGGAAGTTCTCCACCTCAATCCGATGTACCGCCTCCATGCCCAGCTCGGGGTAGTCGATCACCTCGACCTTTTTA
>JAPHSO010000153.1 GCA_026193675.1 Gammaproteobacteria bacterium
ACAGCCCATGATGATGTACCAGACCATGAGTCCCAAATCGCCTGAGCGGACTGTGCAGATGTGACACCGGAGGGTGGTGGATTGGTTACGGCACCACCTGTCAGATAGGCCTCAAGAGTTGCCACATCAACCACTGGTGCAGCATTTGTCAATTCGGTACCGATCAGTGCGGCCTCGGCAGCTGAATAGCCGCCATAACTGACTGCTACAGCCTCAGCCTCCTCTTCCTGATTTGTTGTGCCATCATCTTTAACAAAATAGAAGGTGGTGATGTGGCTATTACCCAAAGAATCATAAACGGTTAATGATGTCGATGATGTATAGGTCGTCGCCTGATTGGGATCGAAGTTATTTGGATTGAGTGCTGTCGCATCAGCCTGGAAATTGGCACCTAACTCAACTTCGGTAGTTGCAGATGGGCTACCCGCTGTTTGCGGCAGCTGTAGATTAAGTGTCGATGAGAGTGATGTCGAAGTCACCGTTCCATCGGGATTAACCGGCAGCGCCTGTAGATACTGACCCGCAGCATTGACCACATAGCCATCCGCATCAACCTGGAAAGCTCCTGCACGCGAAAAGACCGCAGTTTGTACATTCTGGTTGGGATGCAAAATGAAGAATCCCTCACCGCTGACCGCCATATCAAGCGTACTTTCAGTAAATTCCAGATTACCCTGTTTAAACTGCTGAGCCACCTCTGAAAGTAGTACACCACTACCAATTGCAGTAGAGCCGCTACCCAGCGCTGAAGTTGCATAAACATCAGAAAACTCGGCACGTGAGCCCTTAAAGCCTACGGTACTTGAGTTTGCCACGTTGTTACTGATAACTCCCAGTTCAGATGAGGCCGCGTTGAGACCACTAAGTGCTGTATTAAATGACATCTTTGTTCTCCTATTCGATTAATTTCTAACCTGTTTGATATCTTCGAATGTCGCTTCTCCGATACCTTTGATGTTGAAAGTGAGACCCGCCCCACCTGAACCGAGAGTTACACTCTCCACAACCCCTTCAACCAACGTCTCCAGAGCTGTGTTTTCACCATTAATTGTGGCCTCAGCCACGATGTTATATGAGCCCTCAGGCATCACATTGCCGTTATTATCTGTGCCATCCCAACTGAAATTGGTCACACCATTGGGTTGGATTCCCATATCCATCTGCTTGATGATATGACCACCCACACCGGTAATCGTGACCTTTAGGTCAGTCACTGATGATGGCAGATTTACACCACCCTCAAATGGATTGGTGCCGTCAAAATGGCCTGAGTTACCAGAAACCAGAGCACTCTTTCCGACCATGCTTGAAGCCTGTAGCGCCTGGTTTGAATAAAGTGAGCTTGCCAACTCTTTAAAGGTATTATTAAGATCTTCAATACCATTTACGGTTCCAAACTGAGCCATATCACCAAGAAAATCTCCGCTCTCCATAGGGGCGAATGGATCCTGATTTTTTAGCTGTGTGGTCATCAGAGCCAGAAAGTCTTCTTGACCCAACTCTCCCTGTTTTTTGTCTGTATTGTTACTTTTCGTCAGACCCAACTCTTCATAAGCACTAGTGACGAGATCATTATTAATAGACATGTTTTACTCCCGGATTACTGTCCAAGCTGGATCGTCCGCAGCGCTAACTGCTTTGCGGTATTGATCATTTCTACATTGGTTTGGTAAGAGCGAGAGGCTGACATCATGTTAGTCATCTCCTCCACTACGTTGACATTGGGCATGAAGATATAGCCATCTTCATTGGCCATTGGATGGCCCGGCTCATAACGACTCTGCAGCGGCGCATCACTCTCGACAATCTCTTTGACAGCAACACCGACCGATGCACTCCCCTTTTCACTCTGCAATACAGACTCAAAAATAGGCTGACGTGCACGATAAGTTTCACCATCACTACTACTGACGCTGTTGGCATTGGCAAGATTGCTCGCCGTTGTGTTCATACGAACCGACTGAGCGCTCAGCGCACTGCCAGCCACATCAAATACTTTAAACATCGACATAATTATTGACCTCTCAGCGCCTTCTGTAATTTCCCAATCTTTCCATTGATAAATGTGAGTGTTGCTTGATAGTGAACGCTGTTTTCCATCATTGCGCTCTTCTCAATTTGGGTATCTACGGTATTACCATCTATAGATGGCTGATTTGAGACACGAAATTGCGGATCAGCCATGTCCCCTCCACCCTGAGCACCACCCAGATGACGCGGATGACTGGTTTTCATCGCGCTATCTCGTCCCTGCATCTCACCAGTCGATTTGTAACTGCTGAGCAGGGCATTAAAGTCGATATCCTTCGCCTTATAGTTCGGCGTATCAGCATTGGCCAGATTGGAGGAGATCAGTTCCATACGATAGGCGCGCAACTTGAGCGCCTGTTCATGAATTCCTAGTGACTGTTCTATATTGGGCATCTCTCTATACTCCATAGCTCTTGCCCAATAGAATGCAACACCCATGCCAATCAACATATATACTTATATATCAATAAGTTACATATTTAATTGTCACTAATTTGATGCGATTAGTATGATAGACGGCAACCTTTTGCCGCTTCTGCCGGTTAATGCGTCAATTATTTGGCTAGTCAGCCAACGGGTGGCGGTATCAGAGTCGGATATGGAGGGACACAAAATCCAGGAGTGAGAGTTCCGAGATTTTGATAAAGCGATGAGATGTAGAAAAATGGTGCCCCCGAGACGATTCGAACGTCCGACCTAACCCTTAGGAGGGGTTCGCTCTATCCAGCTGAGCTACGGGGGCCAAGCGGAGAATTATAGCAATCCCCCACAATCAATTCATCGTTAAGTTATCTATAGAGCAGGGTGATTTTGGTTATATGGGCGAAGAGAAAGCTATGGAGACAAGTTGGTCTGAGCAGGCCAACAATATCAACCTGGATTATTCTTTATTCTGTTCCGAAAGTGGGACTGCATCGGGGATTGAGTGCTGCTTTCTAAGAAGCTTTCTCTCCAGGGTCGCAATGTATTGAGAAATTTGTGATTTCTGATGGGGTAGAAGATCCACAAACGTCGCCCCAAATTCGATCAAATTTGGATCATCTAGTTTTGAGGGCTGACATAGTTTCACCTTCAATTTTTGACAACTTCCATCATCAATATCGAGAGCACAGAAAATATCATCTCCCTTGGTAATACTTTTGATGACACTTTTTTTAGTGGTCACCCTCAGACCACCATCAGAGATATCGCAGAGTGGCGCATCAAAAGTAAAATCTGATGAGGTGCTGAAATGTATTAGCGTTTCAAAGTCACGCGTATCGACGCGGTAACTCGAACGCTGAGACGAGTAAAAGAGCTCCTTAGGAAAAGCATAACGATGGAGAGAGAGCCCCTCCTCCTTAACTGTTCCCATGAGCTTCGTTTCAAACTGAATAGATGAGCCCTGGCTCTTGCCA
>JAPHSO010000348.1 GCA_026193675.1 Gammaproteobacteria bacterium
AAGTCCCAGATTGCGCAATGCAATGAGTGGCGAGAGGTTGTTGGAAAAGCTGCGTACCAACATATCGGTGGTAGCAAGCACCTTTAGATAGTCAGGTCTGCGCAGCTCACTATAACGTTTAAGAATCTCTTGTGAGCCAAAGTCGATATTATCAGCAAGGGATGTTGCAATAACCTCTGCAAGAAAAGCGACATCACGCAACCCAAGATTAAATCCCTGCCCGGCAACTGGATGGATGGCGTGGGCGGCGTTTCCGATAAAGGCGACTCGCGGACGAACATGATCGCGCAGATAGTCTATACGCAGGGGATAGGCGACCCGTTTTGATGTTGATAGTAGTGGCGCGATGCGCCGTCCCAACCGCTGCTCCAGAGCTGCCAGGAAATGGCGATCATCAAGAGCCATGATCTCCTCGACCTGCACATTATGTGCGCTCCAGACCATAGACCAGCGCTGAGAGCCAGATTGTTGATCAGGCCAGCCGTTGGGGACGGTGTTGGGGAGCATGGCCAGAGGGCCGCTGTCGGTAAAACGCTCATAGGCGATATTCTGGTGCGGCTGCTCACTAATAATGGAGGAGATAATGGCGGTCTGACCGTAACTTCTACGAATGCGCTTCTCTCCTAGCAGATTGCCGATAGAGGATGGCGAACCATCTGCTGCGACAACCAGTTTTGCAGTGAGTGACCGCTCACTTCCGTCACAAACAATTGAGATCTCGGCGTGCTCAGGATGAATGCTGATGGCGCTGACGGTTGCTGGACAGAGGAGCTTTAAATTGGGCAGGGCACCAAGCGTGAGTGCCCTGCCAATAACATCGGCCTCAACAACATAGCCGAGGGCATCAACCCCCTCATCTGCCGCATTTAAAACGGTCCCACCGAAGTGGCCGCGATCAGAGACCTTGATAGTCTCGATTGGAGTAACCCCATTATCGAGCATCAATGACCAGCAGCCGATCTGCTTCAGGATTTTGTAGGAGCCGTAGGAGAGGGCGATGGCCCTGGAGTCGTAACTGGGGTGATCGTGGTCAAAGCGGTGCGCCTCAATCACGGCAACCTTCAGGGGGAGTCCCTTAAGGGCATGGGCGAGGCTGGCTCCCACCATACCGCCGCCAACAATCACAACATCGTAATGGTCTGCCATTGTGACTAGGCTGCCGCGCCCGCCATGAGCGCTTCAATCTCATCAATCTCTTTAACAATACCGGCACTGAGAACCTCATATCCATCTTTTGTGACCAGCACATCGTCCTCAATGCGAATACCGATATTCCACCACTTTTTATCGACCTTTTTCGAATCGGCAGGGATATAGAGGCCCGGTTCGATGGTGAGAACCATACCCGGCTCCAGTGTGCGCCAGACATCGCCCTCTTTATATTCACCAACATCGTGGACATCCATACCGAGCCAGTGACCGGTACGGTGCATATAGAATTTTTTATAGGCGCCATTTTTGATCAGTGTTGAGATCCGTCCCTTAAGAAGTCCCAGTTCAACCAACCCTTCGGTCAGTACCTGAACTGCCGCCTCGTGAGGTTGATTCCAGTGGTTACCCGGTTTAACCTGCTCAATCGCGGCGTGCTGAGCATTGAGGACCACTTGATAGAGTTTGCGCTGGGCCCGGCTAAAGCGTCCGTTAACCGGGAAGGTGCGGGTGATATCTGCAGCGTAGTAGTCATATTCCGCACCCGCATCAATGAGTAGTAGTTCGCCATTTTTCAGTGTTTCACTGTTCTCAATATAGTGCAGAATACAGCTATTACCTCCGCCACCAACAATCGATGGGTAAGCGGCTGAGCGCGCACCGTTCTGCATAAAGGTGTGAATGATCTCCGCCTCTACCTGATACTCCTTAACACCCGGACGGCTGAATTGCATGGCTCGTCTGTGGGCGTCGGCAGATATTTGTGCAGCCCGTCTCATCGACCTGATTTCAGATGTGCTCTTGAAGAGACGCATCTCGTGCAGTAGATGATCAAGGGCGATAATCTCTCCCGGTGCATGTACGCCGGCACGTTGCTGCTTTTTTAGCTGGTTGAGCCAGCCAAGTACCTGTTGATCAAAATTGGTATTGCAGCCCATGGCGTAATAGACCTTTTCGCGACCTTCCATAAGTCCGGGAAGAATGTCATCGATATCGGTAATAGGGAAAGCATCGTCCGCTCCATAAATCTCTCGAGCCCCCTCAAGGCCTGCTCGGTAGCCGTCCCAGGTCTCCATTTTAGGATCACGCTCGCGGCAGAAGATAATAAACTCACCAGGCTCTCGGCCCGGGATTAGAACGGCGACAGCTTCTGGCTCTTCAAAACCGGTGAGGTAGAAAAAGTCACTATCGGGACGGTATTGATGATCGACATCACGATTTCTTTGGCGTATGGGGGCTGTGGCGATGATGACGATGCCATCACTACCGATCTGCTGCATCAGATTTTTACGCCGACGAAGATGTTCCGCTCTATTTTTCATAATCAGATCTAGTGTATTTGTGGTGAGTGCTGACTTGCTGGGGCAACCGGTTGTAGCTCATCATGAACCACTATAACGCCAGTTCGTAGATATTCGATGATCTCATGCAGCGCACTCTCATCCTCCTCATCACCATCGAGCTCAAAATTATCGGCACGGCTGAAGGATAGGAGATCCTTTAGAAACTCATTGGTTTCATCTGAGAGCGTTGACGGATCTGACAGTCCACCACGACTTAGTCCAAACAGATAACCCTGACACCATGCGGCCATCGCATCTACACGCTCATCAAATGGTTTCTCATCATCCGGCATCAATGGATAGAAGGAGAGCACAGGATCATTGAGCTGTTCACGCAGAGATTCATAAGGGAGATTTAATCCCTCGATCGCCTCCTGTTGGAGCAGATCGGCAGGATCATAGGCGGGAATGAGCTCTTCTATATAGAGATGTTTGGCCTCAGCACCACAGGTTGTGATAAGCCCTGCAAGTACGCCATGAAACTCAGTAGCACCTATATCGGCATCTAGATTTTTGAGCCATTGCTCAAGCTGTTCAATCGGATCTTGTATCATCTTGGTTGGATAAAATTAGCTTAATTGTGGATCCTAACAAATTTCGCATCGACATGGTGATTGACCCTCACATGACAGGGCACTATAGTTGCGGATGTTTGGGATCTTTTTAGGGGATCGGAGCTTCTCCGTAATGTGCCAATGAGTGTAAATGAACTAACATCTTTAGAGCAACAGGTTGACGAACTGCTGAATCGACTGGATCAACTTAAGCGTGAGAATAGTGATCTGCGTGAGAGTCAATCTGCGTTGATGGGAGAGCGCGCGCAACTGGTTGAAAAGACCGAGAAGGCGCGCAGCCGTGTTGAGGCGATTATTACTCGATTGAAAGCGATGGAGATCGATGTATGAGTGTCAATCAAGAGAAGATTGAGATCCTTGATAAGACCTATACGATTGCCTGCCCTGAGGATGAGCGGCATGCCCTGCACGATTCTGCCAAGATGCTTGACGAGCGTATGCGTCATATCCGTGACAACGATAAGGTGATGGGGACTGAGCGAATCGCAATTATTGCAGCCCTCAATATTGCCCATGATCTGCTGACACAGCAGAGTGCCGGCGTTAGCGAAGATGTGGAACAGCGGATCCAACAGCTAACACTTCGCATCGAGAATGAACTAAAATAGGGGCAACTCCTGCCCTGTTCGCTTTGCATGCCGGGTATTTTCTTGAGCCTAATACGTACCCCGGGAATACAACGCCGTAACTGTGTGCATGTCCGTTCTGCGGAAAGCCTTATGTTGCGGCGGCTGTTCCCACTTGAACTTCTGGTTCAAGAACGATGGTGGCGGCGGCAGTGGCGGGAGCCCTTTTTATGAATCAACCCTCTTCCCAGGCTATACGTCGATCAATCAGGGAGCAGCGGCGCTCACTTCCTGATCGAGTTCGTCAGCACCACTCTGATGAGATCTGTCATCACATTGCCACCTCTTCACAGTTTCGAAGAGCCAAACGGATCGCTCTCTATCTACCTAACGATGGTGAGATAGACCTACAGCCCCTGGTTGCAACGGCATGGGCCGCCAACAAATCCTGTTATCTGCCAGTTTTGGCGCCCTTTAACGAGAACAGACTCTGGTTTGCACCGCTGGAGCCGGGTGAGCGGATGGTGTTGAACCGTTTTGGTATTTCCGAACCCGATCGAAACTGGTATCAGATGGTTAAACTCTGGTCTATCGATCTGTTGTTGATGCCGCTGGTGGCCTTTGATAATTCAGGCCATCGTAT
>JAPHSO010000258.1 GCA_026193675.1 Gammaproteobacteria bacterium
CTGATGAGACTAAGCTGCTTGCAGGTATCGAAAATCTGATTCAACAGACACTGGTACGTGAACAGGAGCCCGGCTTTGTACCCAAACACAATGTTCCACTCACCAAACACAAAGCCGGTGGTAACAAACCAAAAAATCCAAAGAAACAAAAAATTAAAAACTTTGGTGATGATGATCGGCCCAAGCGGAGTGGGGCAGGAAAGCCTGGGAGTCGATCGCCAAACAAGCCTACGAATAAGCAGGGGCGCACTGCCAATACCGATGGCGAAAATAGTGGTAACGTCAAATCAAAGCGTCGCCGTCCGCCACACGCGGCTAATGGTAATAGTGCCAGGCCAAAGGCGAGATCTGCCAAACCACAATCTCGCGGCCAAAGATAAGCAGATTAGTTTGAAATTATGGGGAGTTCTGTGGCTCCCCTTGATTCAACCGATCTACTTCAATGATGGGGCTCCCATCAGTAAAAACGAATTGTAACAATTTGAAACAATTTCCCCTGCATATTTTAAGGAAATATCATATAGCCTGTGTAACAATGAATTTCTGATTTTATCAGGACTAAAAAATCATCAATTGAAATGATTTTTATAAAAATAATAATAGTTACATAGAGCTTCATGAAAATAGTAGACATTAATGATGCATCGCAATGGGGAATTGCCGGACCATGCCAGTATAAGCCTGTCGAGATCAGATGCGACTCGTGCATTATGGATACCTCGTACTATTTTTCAAGCTTAAGTATCGCAGCTAAAAGAGATCTCCAGCTCAGCCTGAACCTGAAACGTATTAACAAAAAAGAGTTACTCTACAAAGAGGGGGAAAGCTCTAATCACCTCTATATTCTGTTGTCTGGCGAAATAAAGGTTTATAAAACACTACACAGTGGTAAGCAGCAAATTCATAAACTGGTACAGATTCCTGGAGATTTAATCGCCTGTGAAGATCTCTATCAAGATGAATACGGTAGCTCAGCTGAGGCGTTAAGTGATGCGAGCCTCTGTTATCTGAAGAGAGCTGATCTTCGTAATAGCATGGAGTATTGCAAAGAGATATCAGACACCTTGATGCAGGCGATGTCTCGTAGTCTAAATTCTCACATTAAACATATCACCAATTTAGGGCAGAAAAATGCTTTAGAGCGGGTGGCCTCCTATATTGTGTTTTTAAATGAGACGCATCATGAGCGTGCATTGGAGCGTGGTTATCTGAAAGATCTGCTTTCCAGAATTGAGTTGGCAGATATGTTGGGTGTCACTCAAAGAACATTGATTAGAAGCATTAAACAGCTGGAATCAGAAGGTTGTATTCTTATTAATAAAAAGGGATTCGTTATTCTAAACCTGAATGCGCTGGAAATTATTGGTGCCGGAAACTGATTTTTTTCACGAAAAAAACATTATTTTTTTAATGAATGTTCATCTGAATGTGAACCACTTTTCTCTCCCGATTTATCAAACCAACTCAATTCAAAATATATTTTTTAACAAGTGACATTTGTCATTGTCCATGGCATCCCTTCTACGCAAAGATAATTGCGCATTGAAAATATCCTGACCGCTCAAGTTCAGGAGATATTAAATAAAGATAACAGTGCGATTGTTGCTTTTAATGATAGGGGGCTAAGCATAATGTCATCAAATGAAAACGAAAATGCCATCAAGGCGTTTAGCAAAGATGAGATAGAACAACTAAAAAAAGATCCAAATATTTGCAATCATGGCCGACGCAGTTTTTTGAAATGGAGTGCGATTGTTTCATCTCAGGCAGTAATTGGCGGGGGTGTAGTAGGTCTATTAGGTAGCTCTGAGGCCAGGGCTGATGATACGTTCGATAATGTAACGGAGTGGGTCTACTCTGTTTGCGGTTACTGCTCATTTGGATGTGGTCTGAGTATTGGTGTGAATGCCAACGGAGAGGCGGTTGCCGTACGTGGTAATGAAAATCACCCAACCAATAATGGCAGGGTCTGTGTTAAAGGGGTTTATGAGCACAAGATTCTGGAAGCACCCGATCGCGGCAAATGGCCGTTAATCCGAGATGCCAATAATGAGTGGAAAAAGATTACCTGGGATGAAGCAACAACCATTTTAAGTCAAAAAATAATTGATGGTGTTGATGCAAAAGGGGCTGATTCAATTGCAACCTACAATACGGGTCAATGGACTCTGGAGGAGTATTACGCCTTCGGTAAGCTCGGTAAGGGGGCGATCGGCACCGGCACCATGGATTCCAATACTCGTTTGTGCATGGCTGCAGCAGTAGTGGGTTATCTAACTACCTTCGGTTCTGACGGACCTCCCGGTTGTTATGACGATATAGAAAACACCGACTGCTTCTTTGTGTTCGGTATGAATCCTGCGGAGATGCACCCACAGTTGTGGCGACGTATCGCCAAGGCGCGACGCAGTGTTCGGGCGCCCAAGCTGATTGTGGTTGATCCACGTCGTACCCAGACTGCACGTAGTGCTGATCTCCATCTGGCGCTAAAACCGGGCACCAACCTTGCGCTGATTAATGGTATCTGTCAGCAGATTATTGCCAATAACTGGACTGACACCAACTACATCAATGCACACACCCGTAACTACAGTGCGATGGCAGCAACGGTTGCGAAATATACACCTGAATACACCTCAAATATCACCGGTTGTCCGGCTGAGGATATCGCTCTGGCGGCACAGTGGATTGGTGAGTCGCCTGAGGCACTGTCACTATTTATTCAGGGTGTTTACCAGTCGATGGGGGCAACCGATACCGTTCGTATGATCTGTGCGATGCACCTCATTACCGGCAAGATTGGTCGCCCCGGCTCTGCACCATTTAGTATCACCGGTCAGGCCACAGCGATGAGTAACCGTGAAGCGGGAGCGTCATCAGCACTGGCGGGATATCGTAACTACTACAATTCGAACCATGTGGGTGAGCTGGAGGACTTCTGGAATGTGCCTCGAGGAAAGATCCCACCACACAAGCCAACGGTCATTACATCTAACAAGGACTACCAGGATATAAACAGTCAAGTAGAGATGATGAAAAATGGTGAGCTGAGCCTGTTCTGGATCCAGTGTACTAATCCTGCAGTAACCCTGCCGGATCTGAACAAGCTCTACTCCTATATGGATTTCAATAATCCCAATCGTCCCTATATTGTGGTTCAGGATATCTATGAGCCGATGGAGTGTACCCACTTTGCCGACATGTTCCTGCCGGCTGCGATGTGGGGAGAGAAAACGGGTGTCTACACCTGTTCAGAGCGTAAGGTGAATCTGGGACGTCAGGCGGTCAATCCAGCTGGATACGATTTGCGTCCACAGGGTTATGGAGCCTACTCCGATCTCGACATCACCAAAATGGTGGCCGACAAGATTGCCTCCATGGATCCACGGTTTGCCGACAAGGATGGCAATTCAGTCATCGGCTTTAACAATTCGGAAGAGGCGTTTGAAGAGTGGAAGGCGTGCACCTCAGGAAAAATATGCGACATGAGCGGTATGAGCTACAGCCGTATCGAGGCCAATAACGGTATTCAATGGCCGTCTACACCGACCGACATCTACGGTGGAACCCGTCTCTACAGCGATGGGCGCTTCAATACCAACTGGGATGACACCCAGGGTGGAACCCAGGATCAGCCGTGGGTTGATCCAGATAACCTGAGTCGCGCCTATCTCTGGGCCAAGGACTATATCGAGGCGCCAGAAGTGCCGGACGGTGAATATCCATTCTGGCTGATGACTGGTCGTGTGATCGAGCACTTCCACAGCCGTACCAAAACCAAGCGAGTACCTCAGCTGCATGAGATGGTGCCGGAGAACTATGTCGAGATGCATCCCAATGATGCAGCAGCACTCAACGTCGTATCGGGTGATCTGGTTCGCCTGACCACGCGTCGCGGCGAGATCGTCATCAAGGCGCTAGTGGTTGGAACGGTTCAGGAGGGGCAGGTCTTTGTGCCGATGCACTTTGCAGATCTCGATCCACAGGATGTGGCACAAAATGGTGGCCGTCTCACAGCAACCAATCGACTCACCATGAACTGGGTTGATCCAGACTGTAAGCAGCCTATCTATAAACACTGTGCCGTTAAACTGGCGAAGGCATAATGGGGAGAATAATAATGAAAAATCAACAACAGACCATTATTGCAAAAGCACTGTTTATCCTGTCTGCGCTGATGCTGTCGGCAACAACAACTTGGGCAGGTAATGGACCAGGCGGACCAGGAGGAGCAGGTGGTTCAGATCAGGTTTACGATACCAGCTTCGCGGTGGAGTTCAGCTACTCGTGTCTGGGTGGCGGGTGTCATGAAACGAATCAGCAGCTGGTGGATGAATATGCAGCCTCGAAAATGACCCATACCATGGTCAAGTGTAACGCCTGTCACGGAACCCATGCAGAAGATACCGTCGGCCTGCCCAAGCCAAACCTGACCGGATACTACCCCGGTATTGGTGCGACGGGCTATCAGGTTGATACCGATCGCTGTAAGGTGTGCCACAACAACGAGCATGCCGGTGGCGGCAACAAATCGAGTGACAACTGCTACAGCTGTCATGCGCCCCATGAATTTAGTGCTGGAGGGAATTAGAAAAATATATATCATCATTTTGCTTTAACTTGAGCTCTCCGGCGCTGGTCGGGGGGCTCTTATAGTTTATAAGGAGACACTTGTTTCAATTGATTATGCTGATATGCAATCTACTATTGTCAGATAGTCTTTTGATAGGTACCTAGATAGAGCAAAGGAATAGGTGAGTACACAGGAATTCCATACTTGAGGTTTGATAAATGGCTGAGCATGAAAAGATAAATTACGTCGAATTTCCATCGACAGATTTAGAGGTGACAAAGCGATTTTTTAGCGAGGTGTTTGATTGGTCATTTACCGATTTTGGGCCCGAATACTCCGCCTTTTCCAATCAGGGTGTTGATGGTGGTTTTTATAAGTCACATTTAACGGCATCAACTAATAATGGGGGCGCTTTGATCGTCTTCTATAGTGCTCAATTGGAAAACACACTTTCGCATATAGAGGCTGCAGGAGGAACCATTATTAAACCTACATTCTCTTTTCCAGGTGGTCGCCGTTTTCATTTTAGTGACCCTAATGGTAATGAGTATGCGGTCTGGTCTGATTCAGCCACCTAATGCGCGCAGTTATTTGAATCCTATTGCATATAAAGTCTGGCCCTATATGATTAGACCTTAAGTACCCCTTAGTTACTTAACAGGTTTAATGGAATGAATTATCAGGATATGGATGAGTCAACTCAGAGTCAGACTCATCATGAAGTTAATAGTCGCTCAGTTGAGCTCAAATCAATACACCGCAATTTGATTCTATCGGTAGGTCAATCTCTTATCTTCCTCAATTTCGCGGGCACTCTCGCCGTACTGGTTTATCGCTATCTACTCAATGGTAGTGCCGCCATGAACCATATGAATATCTCTCTGTTTAGCTTCACCTTTGGCATCGTCTCCATAGCGATGGCGTTGATGTTTCTGTTTATGCGTACCCAAAAGGTGGTGAGTAGCTATGCGGTAGATAGAGACCTATTTCTAAACAACCAACTCTCCATTGATGAGGTTAGGCAGAATGATGCGGAGCACAGTGAGAGTGATAATTTTGAGTTCATTTTGATCCTCTTCTCGTTTATAGCCTTCATTTCTGGTGTGCTTTATGGGGTTTTTAATTTTGTGTAGTCCTATCTTGAATCTACACAAGGGTGCCCTCACTATTGGCCGATAAAATAACTGTTTAGCTACCGCTATAGTAAACAAATAGTAAATCGTTGATAAGAAAATTGACTCAACAGCTATGCAACTTGAAACTAGCTGTTCAAGTTTTATAGATATAAATTATAAACAAAATGGAGTTTTAAATGAGAATTATGAACCTGAATGTTAGGAAAAAAATGGCTGGAATGGCGATGCTTTTAGCCATTGGTTTAATCATTCAAATCATATTTAATTACCTTTCAGTAGAAACATTGAGTGAACTTGACGAAGTCAGGGTTCAATCAACAGCACTACAGTCTGATATGTTAATGCTGCGTCGGCATGAAAAGGACTTTATAGCTCGCAAAGATCTCAAATATGTTGACAAATTTGAGACTTCATTTCAGCAGATGATGGAAAGAATCACCGCAATTGAGGTGAGCCTGGAATCTATGGATCTTGAAGTTGATGAGGTTCGTTCAATTAGCGGTATTCTCAACACATACAAAGCCATGTTTCTTGAGCTTGTTGAGCAGCAGAAGCTCATTGGTCTCCATGCAAAAGATGGTCTCTACGGATCATTGCGCAAAAAGGTGCATTCAATTGAGGGACTTATTACCGGATTTGAAGAAGAGTATGGCGAGAATGAATACACCCATAGTGTTATGCGTACGATGTTAATGCTTCGCCGGCATGAAAAGGATTTTATGTTGAGACGAAATATCAAATATTTAGATAAATTCAACAAGCGCATCGGGATTATGGAGAGCAAGATTAAAGATGCAGAGTTAGGTTTTGATTTCGAATCTCAGGCTAGTGCTGCTCTTAAAGGGTATCAAAACGATTTTTATGCACTGGCCAAAGCGGAAGAGCGTTTTGGATTTACCAGTAAGGAGGGAATCTTGGGTGAGATGCGCGATACCATACATCAGAGCGAATCGGCACTGGATTCTTTGAGTGATGAGATGGACATTTTTGTCAGCTCCCTTGTTCAAAATGAGAAAGTCATTAATATTTCAACTGGGTTAACCCTTTCAATGTTAATAGTTATATTGCTTATGGCTATATCCAGAGGGATAACCAGCCGCATTGCCTCTTTTTCGTCTGTTATGGCAGATGCTCGCAATGATAATGATTTGACTGCCAGAGCATCGGTTTCAGGTAATGATGAAATCTCATCTATGGCATCAATATATAACGAGATGATGGAGGAGTTTCGTAGCTTGATGGATGAAGTAAGCTCCTCTTCAATCTCTCTTGCTGCTGCCGCAGAGCAGCTTGGTAGTGCAACTGTACAGACTGCTGATGGGGTTCAACGTCAACTCATTGAGAGCGAGCAAGTAGCTACTGCTATGAATGAGATGAGTGCAACTGTTGCAGAGGTAGCAAATAACGCTTCTCAGGCTGCTGAATCCTCTTCAATTGCAGATGAGGCC
>JAPHSO010000019.1 GCA_026193675.1 Gammaproteobacteria bacterium
ATGTCTAAACAGCCGGTACACGGCGTTGATGATCTCGTTGGCGGCAAGGTTTGGCTCCCTGAAGGAGACAGCATCAATCGTGCCGCATTCTCTGAGTTCAACATCACCCCCATTAGTCTGCCGCTCCCCGATGTGTTGACCGGTCTACAGACCAGTTTGGTCGACACCGTCGCCTCATCAACTGTAGGAGCCATTGCGTTACAGTGGCACCGTCGAATTAAGTATCTTAATGAGACTCCTCTACTCTATCTCTACGGCACGCTGGTGGTTGAACGCAAAAAATTTGAGAAGCTGAGTAGCAGTGATCAGGCCACCGTCAAAAAGGTGATGTCGAAAGTCTTTAGTGAGCTCAACTCACAGAACCGGCAAGACAACCTTGATGCTATGGAGGCCCTCAAAAATCAGGGTATTGAGGTGATCACCTCCTCTGCTGAAAATATTGAGGTATGGCGTAGCGGTAGTGCCCGAGCGATGGAAAAACTGAGTAAAAAAGGGGTATTTAGTCCTGAGATTCTGGCCACCATGCGCGGCCATTTAGCCACCTATCGAAACGGTGGTGAAACTGCCCAGGCAGGAGCCCACTAAATGAGACGCCTGGGGCGCATCATGGGGGCTATTGAAGATGGTCTGCTGATCACCCTGTTAACACTCATGATCACTCTGGCAGGAAGCCAGATCATCGCCAGAAATTTTTTTGATAGTGGCTTTGCCTGGGGTGACCCAATGCTCCGAGTCATGGTGTTGTGGGTCGGACTGCTTGGTGCAATGGCTGCAACCCGCGATGAGCACCACATCAGCATCGATGTCATTTCACGGTTTCTTAAGCCTCAACATCGCCGCTATACAGCCACCATCAACGCACTATTTACAGCCATCGTCTGCGCCCTGATCACCTGGCATGCCGTCGGTTTTGTCTACCTTGAATGGCAAGATGGGATGCACGTCTTCGGTGTCGTTCCATCATGGCTTGCCGAACTGATTATTCCTGTCGGTTTTGGTGTGATCGCCATCCGCTCTGCAATAACGGCCTACTTTGAACTCTTTTTGAGAGACCACAGTAAAACCCATCGCAAAGGCCGCAGGGAGGAGCCCGCACCATGATGCTGGCAACACTCCTGTTTATCGTTCTTGCCCTGCTGGGAACGCCACTATTTGCGGTGATCGCTGCCAGTGCAATGCTCGGATTCTACACTCAGGAGGTCGATCTATCGGTAGTGACGATTGAATTCTATCGGCTAGCAGAGATGCCGATCCTGTTGGCCATTCCCCTGTTCACCTTTGCCGGATACCTATTGAGTGAGAGTCGTGCTGCTGAACGTCTGGTCCATTTAAGCAGCTCCTTCCTCGGATGGATGCCCGGCGGGCTGGCCATCGTTTCTCTGTTGGCCTGTGCACTTTTCACCGCATTTACCGGAGCCTCCGGCGTCACCATCGTCGCCCTGGGCGCACTCCTCTATCCAGCTCTGATGCAGGGCGGCTATCGTGAGAATTTCAGCCTTGGACTGATCACCACATCCGGTAGTCTCGGTCTGCTGTTTGCACCATCCCTACCACTTATCCTCTATGCTATCGTCGCTCAGCAGATGGGTCTAGGTCTCTCTCTCAGTGTTGATGAGATGTTTCTTGCCGGGATTATCCCCGGAATATTGATGTTGGCACTGCTGTCGATATGGGTTTTCTGGAACCATCGCCACGATCAGCGTGCAAGCTTCTCAGGCAGAGAGGCGGTTACAGCCCTGTGGAACGCACGCTGGGAGATCCCCCTCCCCTTTATCGTCCTGGGTGGTGTCTATAGCGGCTTCTTCGCAATATCAGAGGCGGCAGCGGTGACGGTGATCTATGTGCTGTTTGTGGAGATGGTCCTCTATCGCGAAATATCAATTCGCCAGCTACCCAACATCATGCGCAGTTCGATGGTGCTGGTTGGTGCGATTCTGCTCATTCTGGGCGTATCACTCGCATCAACCAACTATATGATCGATGCCCAGATCCCCACCGCACTATTTGAAATAGTTCGAGAATATGTCGACAGCAAAATCGCCTTCCTGATCCTGCTCAACATCTTCCTGCTGATTCTTGGCACCATGCTCGATATCTTCTCAGCATTGGTCATTATGGTTCCTCTGCTGTTACCGATAGCCATCGGCTATGGTATCGATCCGGTTCACCTGGGCATTATCTTCCTCGCCAATATGCAGATCGGTTATTTCACCCCGCCCGTGGGTATGAACCTCTTCATAGCCAGTTACCGCTTCGAAAAGCCGGTGATGCAACTCTACCGCGCAACCTGGCCCTTCTTTCTGATCCTGATGTTGGCGGTGCTGATAATCACCTATATCCCGGCGATTTCACTCTGGTTGCCGGGCAGGTAATTTACTGCTACAGGGGTTGGAGCTCCTTCCCCTCCATGAAATTACTGCATACGACCGCCATGGATGGCGGAAGCACAAAAAATGCATGAGCAAT
>JAPHSO010000355.1 GCA_026193675.1 Gammaproteobacteria bacterium
GTTTCCCCTGAACATGCTCTTTAAGTGCAGATAGCGCCTGCTCCAATGCATCTGGTGTATGGGCAAAATCGACCACCACCAGCGGGCTTCCATCGGTGCTAAATGGCTGCATGCGACCGGCCACTGTTGAGACATTAGAGAGATGCTCCAGCGCCTTATCAAAATCGATACCGGCAAGCACCACACCAGCCAGCGCTGCCAGCAGGTTGGAGGCGTTAAAGCGCCCCATCAGGTGTGAGTGCAATTCACCTTCACCCCATGGCGTGACCACCTGCATGGTCAGACCATGCTGATGCAACTTCAGTTCGCTAGCGTAGATCGCAGCGGTGCGGTCATCAATGCTATAGCTGTAGAGCTCAATCTCATCACCCACCTCAGCCAGCAATTTACGGCCAAAGCGATCATCGATATTGATCACCGCATGTTTCAGCCCCGGCATCGCGAACAGCTTCGCCTTGGCAGCGCCGTAATGCTCCATCGTCTCGTGATAATCAAGATGGTCACGGGTCAGATTGGTAAAGATAGCGGTATCAAAATAGAGCGCAGCGACACGACTCTGATCGAGCCCGTGAGAAGAGATCTCCATCACGCTATGCCTGGCACCTTGAGTCAACATCTGTGCAAGCTGCTCCTGCACCTGAACCGGATCGGGTGTGGTAAAACCGGTGCTGAAAAGCGCGCCATACAGACCACTTCCCAGAGTGCCCATCAGGCCACAGGCCTCATCCACAGCAATCGCTTCGGCGATAAAGTGGCTGACAGAGCTCTTACCATTGGTACCGGTCACCCCTATCAGATTGAGATCTTTTGAGGGATGTTCAAAGAAGCGTCCGGCAATTTCACTCACATTGTGAGTCAGCCCCTTACTCCAGAAAGCTGGAATCGCAAGCTGCTCAATATCAAATCCGGTTGCTGAAAATGGCGGTTCGATGGCAGCCACCACAGCACCATTGTCGATCGCCTGCTCAATAAATTTACCGGCATGGCAACCAAAACCACAGGTCGCAAGGAACAGGTCTCCGCTGCTAATTTTACGGCTATCAAGCTGGATACCAGTGACACTCATATCGGGCGCACTTCCATCAAAACCTTTAAACAGCAACGGCAGCTTCACGCTGCCACTCTCTGGACGTTGAAGGTGGGCCATCAGCTCTTCACCTCCTCTTTCGATAATGGCGGCCCGCTGGCAGTGAGGGCCGGTTGCTGTTGTCCCAGATCATCCGGTGGAATATCGAGTAGTCTCAGCGCACCCGCCATCACCTTGGAGAAGAGTGGGCCGGCAACAGCCCCACCATAATATTCACCCGACTGAGGTTGATCGATCAGTGAAACCATCACCAGACGTGGATCACTTGCAGGAGCCATACCGGCAAATATGGCGAGATAATTCTCATCATCATATCCACCATTGGCCGCTTTTCTGACGGTGCCGGTTTTACCCGCTACACGATAACCGGCGACCTGCGCCTTGGTTCCGGTTCCACCTGTCTGGGTGACCGTCTCCATCATCTTGCGTACGGCACGGGCGACATCAGACTGTATCACCCGCTCCCCAGGAATAGCGTCACCTTCCTGATACTTAATAAAACTGACCGGATGCACCACACCATCTGCGGCAATCGCAGCATAGGCGCGAGCCAACTGTAAGGGTGTTGCTGAAAGCCCGTAACCATAGCCAATGGTCGCCTGTTCAACCTTGCGCCACTGCTGGAATGATTTAAGTCGACCACTCGATTCGCCGGGAAAATGGCTACCCGAGTCGTAACCAAATCCAAGTCCACTCAACATGCCCCACATATCACCCGAATCAAGCGCCATGGCGATCTTGCTCATACCCACATTGCTCGACTTCTGCATCACCGTGGTGACATCAATCGTGCCGTAGTCACGGAAATCGCGAATGGTAAAGCCGGCAAGTTTCAATCTACCGGGGCTGGTTTCAATGATGGAGTCCGGTTTAAACAGTCCACTTTCCAGTGCTGCGGCGATGGTAAACGGTTTCATGGTTGAACCCGGCTCCATCACATCGGTCACCGCCCGATTTCTGAGTGCCGAACTTGTAAGCTGACGACGGTTATTAGGGTTATAAGAGGGTTGGTTCACCATCGCTAACACCTCACCGGTCTGGGTGTCGAGCACCACAGCCGAGCCACCTTTGGCCTGATGACGCTGCACCGTCGCCTTAAGTTCACGATAGGCGAGATACTGCACACGCTTATCGATACTGAGCTGAATATTCTCACCATTCATGGCAGGGCTGATGCGTTCAACATTCTCAACGATACGACCATAGAGATCTTTGATCACCCGCTTGCTGCCCGAAATACCACGCAGCTGCTCATCCATCATCAGCTCGGCACCCTCCTGGCCCCGATCATCGATATTGGTAAAGCCGACCACATGCGAAGCGACCTCACCCATCGGATAGTAGCGGCGATACTCACGCTGAAGATCGACACCGTTAATATCGAGTTTGGCCACCTTCTCCGCAACATCGGGGGAGACATGACGTTTGAGGTAGATAAAGCCCCGACCACGATTGTCAGTGAGCTTTCGCTTGAGATGTTTGAGGCTAATGCCGGTCGCCCTGGCCAGTGCCGGCAGTCTCTCCTGCTGGCTGATCAACACCTTGGGATTGGCCCAAACCGATTCGATCGGTGTACTGATGGCCAACGGCTCACCGTTACGATCTGTGATCACGCCGCGGTGAGCCGGAATCTCAACCACGCGAAGGGCACGGGCATCACCCTCCCCCTTTAAGAATTCACTCTGTTCAGTATTGAGGGTCGCCATACGCCACAACAGCGCCGCAGCCCCAATAAGCAATACCGTCTGTACAAAGTAGAGACGGCCCCGGTTAATTGGCTGATTGGCTTTTCTGCTCTGGCCGTAACTCATGGCGAGAGCCTCACAACTTCACTGTTATCGGGGATCACCATCTGGAGTTTAGTACGGGCAATCTTTTCGATACGGCCATGGGTCGCCCAGGTGCTCTGCTCTAACTGTAGGCGTCCCCAGTAGGTGTTGAGCTGATCGCGACGCTGCTCCAGTTGGGTCAGCTCCACAAAAC
>JAPHSO010000356.1 GCA_026193675.1 Gammaproteobacteria bacterium
ACCGAGTTATTGGAGACCGTTAAAACACCTATGTACTCACCTGATGGCAGTCTGATCGGAGTTCTGGGATTGGGGCGCAATATTACCGAGCGCAGACAGACCGAAGAGGAGCTGCGTCGAGCACAAAAGATGGAAGCCATCGGTCAGCTGACCGGAGGTATCGCCCATGACTTTAACAACCTACTGGGAATCATTCTTGGCAATCTGGAGCTGCTTGAACGACAAATACCGAAAAATCATGCCTCTCTCAAGCGGCTGGAGGGGATTAAAAAATCGACCCACCGAGCCGCTAAACTGACCAAGCAACTGCTGAGTTTCTCTCGTCTTCAGGCCGCGCACCTCTCAATTACTGACATCAATCAAGTGATCGAAGGGATGGAGAGCCTTATCATCCGCTCTGTCACACCCGAGGTTGAGGTCGAATATAATTTTGACCATTTTCTATGGCTGACTGAGATAGACCCGGGAGATTTTGAGGACTCACTGCTTAATCTAATCATCAACGCTCGGGATGCGATGCCTAATGGTGGACACCTCACCATTGAGACCCGTAACACCACTCTGGATAATATCTATTGTGCTCAGCATCCTGGCATTGCACCGGGTGAGTATGTCGAGTTATCTATTAGTGACAGTGGGGAGGGGATCGCTGCTGAGGATCAGGCGAAGATCTTTGACCCCTTCTACACTACAAAGCCCCAGGGAAAAGGGACCGGTCTGGGACTCTCCATGGTATTTGGTTTTATCAATCGATCAAAAGGTCATATCAAGGTCTACTCCGAGGGTGGCAGAGGAACCACCTTCCGACTCTATCTACCCCGTTCAGAGGGAGATGAGATAGGCGATATTAAGGAGAGTGAGGACAGAGACAGCCTGCCAACGGGAGATGAGACCATTCTGGTGGTTGATGATGAGCCCGGTCTGTTAGAGATTGCCAGAGAATCGCTGGAGGCGATGGGCTACCAGACGCTAGCCGCCCATAATGGTCTGCAGGCATTGGAGCTATTGGCGGCACATCCCGATATTGATCTCATCTTTAGTGATGTGGTGATGCCGGGCGGTATCAATGGCTATGAGCTGGCGGAACAGGCGCTTGAAAACAGACCTGAGCTGAAGGTTCTACTCACCTCAGGCTATACCGGCAAGGCGCTGGCGTATAACGGTCAGGCTAGATTTAACGCCAGCCTGCTAAGCAAACCCTACTCTCAGAGTGAACTGGCAAAACGTATTCGAGAGATTCTCGATGTGTAGGCTGTCAGCCCGATATCTCTACAGAATGCAGGCCATCCACTAATTCGGCATATTCAGGATGCTCCGGTTTGATAAAACCGTGGCGAATCAGAAAATCGATGATGACTAAATTGCAGTTGAGCTTAAACTCATCCGATTCTCGAACCAGCCCCATCACCTCAGAAATCGGTAACAGCTCAAAAGAGTCTACCTCACCATCGGTACAGACAGGAATAAAGTCGAGCGGCAACTCCAGGTCATAACAGTAGAGCGTGTCGGGCTTATAGCCCTTCTCACTCTCAGCAAAATACTGGATCGTGCTCACCAGTTTGGCCTGCTGGGCTAGCGCTGCTGGGATACCGGCCTCTTCATAACACTCTTTGCACAAATTTTCTTCAAGTGAGAGCTGATAGGGAAGACCGCCCGCCGCGATCTGATCAAGTTTACCGGGATAGATTTTGCGATCCATCGCCCTGCGGCCAAGCCACATCTTAAGTTCACCATCACAATTAACAAATCCGTTAACGTGCTGACCAAAGGCGCGAATTCCAAAATAGGCGGCTGCGCTACGATCAATCAGTACCACCCCCTCCCCTCGCTTTGCTGCTGTTGCCTCATACAGTTCGCCATGCAGGTGGCTGATATGATCCTGCGCATCAAGTACCTTAAGCAGTTCAGACATCTTTTGATTACGTTGCTCAAACGGAACGTTTTGAAACAGGAGTTCAACCGATTTTTCGTTAACCAAAAAAATGTCGGGCCACTGCTTTAGCTGCTTGGAAAATATCGGACGGATCTGTCCAATAATCTGCCCATCAAATACCAGAGGAATATAGTCTGCCAGACGGGCCCGATTACAGGCCTCAACGTGACGAAGAAAACCTGCCATCGGAAACTTAGATCCTGCCTCTGACGATGGTGGCGATTTCACTATCATTCAGTTCAATCGGGTTGGTCTTCATACTGTTGTTGCGGGAATTTGCGACGATAAGCTCGATATCCCCTTCCGTCACACCATAGTGACCTAGTCGAGGTATCGGCAACTGCTCAGTCCACGCTCTAAGAATCGAAACCAGTTCGGTTGCCGCTGCAATATCATCTACCTCTGTTGCGCCCAGCAGGCGTGCCACTCTGGCATATTTATCGATAGCGGGACTATTAGGTGCGCGCTGCTGAAGTGCCTCTAAATTGACCGCTGTCGCCTCAGCCAGTGTGGTGCCACAGGCAATACCATGCGGGATCGGAAACAGTGAGCCGAAAGGCTGGGCCAGTCCATGCACCGAACCGAGCCCCACCTGGGCCAGAGTGATCCCAGAGACCAGAGCGGCATAGGCCATAGCGGCACGCCCATGTTGGGCCGGTTCACTACGACCACCTTCACAGGCATTTAGAAATCCTTCGGCAACCGCCTCCAATCCACTCCAGGCCAGGGCATCTGTAAAAGGATTGGCCTTGAGTGATACGTATGACTCCAGAAGCTGGGTAAAGGCATCCATCCCCTGTGCTGCTGTGAGCTCTCGAGGGCAGTCGGCCATCAAATCCGGATCGATAACCGCAATACGAGCCACCAGCATCTCATGTCTAAATGACTTTTTAAATCCACCTTTGCCATGTTCACTCAATACAGAATTCTTGGTCGCCTCACTACCGGTACCTGCAGTTGTTGGCACTGCAATAAAGGGATGTGATGGTCCGGTATAGGGTAAGCCCCTTCCCACATCTTCAAGATAGTTAAGCACCGATTCACCTGCCGGGAGTAGACCGGCAATCGCCTTGGCCGCATCAATCACACTACCGCCACCAATACCGACAACCACATCAAAAGGCTGACCCTGATTTGCAGCAACAATCTCATCGATCACTGTTGGAGAGGGTTCACCTGAGATGGTCACCTGTCGATATTCAATTCCTTCACGCAGCAATCCAGCCAGAAGTTTTTTCCAGTGCGCCGATCCAATAAATGATTTGCTACCGGTCACAATCATCACCCGTTGACCAAAGTAGCGAATGTGAAGAGGTAAAGTTGAAATGGAACCTGCACCAAATTCGATCTTGGGGAGGTTGGAGATAGTGAAGGAGTTAAA
>JAPHSO010000119.1 GCA_026193675.1 Gammaproteobacteria bacterium
AAAACAGTCAAGTCCAGCTGGAGGAGCCATATTCAAAAAGCCCCATGACTGAAAAGTGATGGGGCTTTTTCTTTTACAGCCTACTTTCACCAGCGAATCTCTGGTGGCTACAAAGTATCGTTTATTGACCTTGATGCTTGGCAAACCACTCCTGAGCCACCTTCTTGGACATCGCAAGCTCTTCTGAGGTTAGCTTCGTTGCAAGCTCGAATACTCTATCCAGTGCCTTTTGATAACCCCCTTCTGCAGCAATATTGCACCACATATGCGCCAGAATACGGCTCTGTTTCACTCCAAGACCAAGTTCGTGACTGAGTGACAAGCGATACTGAGCAGGAGGGTAACCCTGCTCAGCAGCCTTCCGGTACCAGTAGTATGACTTCTCAAAGTCCTGTTTTACCCCTTCCCCTTCTCCATGCATCACGCCTAGATGGAATTGCGACACCTTGGAACCTTGAGCTGCCGCCTTGTAATACCACTCTACAGCGCTTTTATAACTTCTGCGGACCCCTTTACCCTCTCTGTACATTGAGGCCACTATGTTCTGGTTCTCAATATCACCCCGCTTTGCCGCCTTCAGATACCACTGAAATGCCTTTGGGTCGCTCTGTTCAGCACCTTTCCCCTGCTCATACATCCAACCAATTCGATTTTCAATTTTCGAGTTAGCTTTAGCCCCCAGTTTGCTATACCACTCAAGCGCTGTTGTATAACTGAGCGTAACACCTTCAATACCTTCAAAATTGAGATTACCCAACCTCTCCATCGCTTTTGGATAGCCCTTAGCAGCAGATCGTTCTAACCACTCAAGTGCTTTGCTCTGATTTTTTTCAATGCCCTGACCCGTTGCATATAACATCGAGAGTTGATACTGAGCAATCGCATGTCCCAATTTGGCTGAGCTTTTATACCAATAAATTGACTCCTTAAGGTTCGGTTTAACGCCCCGCCCCACCTCATAGATCCAGCCCAGCACATACTGAGCATTCTTATCACCGAGTCGTGACTTGGTTTTACAGTTGGAGAGATTGGTTGAATCGCTGACGCTATTATCCCAACAGGCCCAGCCACTACTTGTGGTAAGTAACATCGCAATGGTGATGAGAGATAGTTTTTGTTGCCAGATCGTCATATTGTTTTAATCAAGTTTTCGGTGAATGGACAGATAGGTGGTTAGCATACCATTCAAGATTAGAAGCCTTAAGACGCTATGTTAAATATAGGTTCAATAAATTGTCTGAGGTGGCGCTATGACTGACAACAGAGAGACAATCACAGTTATTCGAAAATCTGAACTTCATTTTTCTCGGGATAAGACGGTGATTAACTGGAACTGCCATACCGTTAGAACAGGCAATCCCTATAGATCACTACAGAGAATGGTTGAGATCATTGCCATGTCAGGTTGCAGGTTGGCTGAAGATTGAGCCTATATGGTGTTAAATCTTTCTCAGGATTAAGCCCTGGAACCGAGGAGCTTAATCACTTTAAGCTGTAGATTGGCCGGCTGAAATGGTTTTGCCAGAAAATCATTCACCCCTTCGGCAATTGCCATCTTGACCATGTCGGCCTGTATATTGGCCGTTAGCATAATGATGGGAAGAGCCTGCTTATCAAATTGGCTACGAATCTTAATGACAAATTCAATGCCCGACATCACCGGCATATCCCAGTCGGTTATCACCAGATCGAATTTTTGCTCCTTAAAAAGATCCAGAGCATCCAGACCGTTGTGAGTCACTGAGACATTCATTAGCTCTAATTCACTCAAAACACTTCGAATCAGATCACGACTCGAACCGGCATCATCAATCACCAGGATCTGTTTATCTCTTATTTTATCCAGAAGCTGCTTTTCTGATATGGATTTATGAACCATAGAGCCTGTATACCCCTAATTTTATAAAAGAAATTATTGAGAAAACTAGTTTTTGGTCAGTTCTCTTCTCAACATATCAGCCCGTTTCTGATAGTTTTCCGCATCGCCATAATCAAGAAATTCAGCATAACGCTGATGACAATCTATCATCTTATGAGCGTGCTTGATGGGACACCAATACTGCTCCGTACGTGAACCAATTTCACGCGCATAAGCTATCAACCCATTCACATATTCACAGTAGATACAGTTCACCTTCTCAATAATGTTGAGATAGGCAAGTCGATTTCGATCCATAACGATATAATCTGAGCGTACTACTCGTTCTATCCCATAGAGTCGAAAACAGATCGCCTGATAGATGCTAACACCAAGATCAAAAATGATTACGGGTACTATAAAACCGTATATAAACGGTGCTGAGAGAACATTTCTGAGTTGACTCTCCCGTAACCATCGAAACAGACCAACTTTCAGATGACGATGAGTATCCTTAACCGCCTTTTCAAACTCAATGCGTCCACTCTCTGTAGCTTTAAAGATTCTATTCTGCTGCTCAAAAAGGAGTGTTCGCAACTCCTCATCCAGCTCTTTTATCCTCTCAACTAACTGCTCTATTCGTTTGTCCACGAATTCTCCTGATCTACATTAGCGTGTGTCATACCCTAATCATCACTCTATCACAGCAAAGATAATTTAAGCCCATATTACTCTTATCATTTAACAGTATGGTGTTGAGTAGTTCATAATGAGCGGATGGATAACCAGATAGATGTACCTCAAGGCCAATTTCAGCTAAACCGCCTACCTCATAACAGGAGGGATCCGCTTCGCGCCTGGGATGCTGCTGACGAGTACCTGCTCAAACATATCGCTGATGAGATCAAACCTGAGATTGGTGGTCGAATATTGATTATTAACGATAGTTTTGGTGCTTTAGCCGTTGCACTGAGCAACCATCAACCCTGTGCTCTATCTGACTCCTACCTGTCACAAGAGGCAACTCGTAAGAATTTGAAACTCAATGGGATAGCGGAAGAGAACGTTGAGCTCATTAGCAGCATGGAGGTGCCTCACGGTGACTTCGATCTTATATTGATCAAGGCACCCAAAAGTCTCGCACTCCTGGAAGATGAGTTGATACGCATCCGTCCCCTTATAAAGCCAGGTTCCCAGTTGATTGTTTCTGGAATGATAAAGGGATTAGCTCCCGGTGTCTGGAAGCTACTTGAGAGAATCATTGGCCCGACGACCACCTCTCTGGCCAGAAAGAAGGCTCGCCTGATCTTTACTAGTCCTGATTCTGAATTGGGACAAACCGAGTCCCCCTATCCAACCTGTTACACTCTGGAACAGAGCAATTATCAGATATGCAATCATGCCAATGTCTTCTCACGTGAAAGTCTGGATATTGGCACCCGCCTCTTTCTCAAGCATATCCCTACAAGTGCTCTAACCAAAGATATTGTAGATCTGGGTTGTGGCAATGGTGTGGTGGGTCTCATTGCGTCCGAAAGAAATCCAGAAGCGACAATCCATTTTATCGATGAATCTCACATGGCCATCGCCTCTGCCAGAGATAACTTCAATCGAGCATTTGGTATGCAGCGACCTGCCACCTATGAAATTGAAGATGGTTTAACAAAGGTGAGTGACAACTCAGTAGATCTGATTCTCTGTAACCCCCCATTTCATCAACAGAGCGCCGTTGGAACTCATCTTGCCCAACAGATGTTTAATGACTCAAAAAGAGTACTAAAGGATTCGGGCGAACTTTGGGTTATTGGAAACCGACATCTCGGATATCACAAAACCTTAAAACAGCTCTTCGGAAATGTGACGCTTATCGACTCTAACAAGAAGTTTGTTGTTCTGAAATCCATCAAAATTTAGAACAGGCGTGCTGGACAGATGGCAAAGCAACCAACCTTTGAATTATCTCTTTTTTCGCCTCTTTACCAATTTTTTTTCAGACTTGTAAAATTTACCCAATTTGTGATCTGCATCCCTTCTTTCAGCGAGCGTTTTATTAATATTTTTCTGCTCTTCCTGAAGCTTGAGATAGCTATGCCAGCGCCTGATGTCGAGCTCCTTAGCGTCAATCGCCGCCAAAATTGCGCAGCCCTGCTCAACCGTGTGCTGACAATTGCGAAATTTGCACTGTCCAAAATATCGCACCACATCATCAAAGGTGTCCTCAATCCCCTTTTCACTTTCGGTCAGCTGCAATTCACGAATCCCTGGTGTATCGATAAACAGACCGCCCCCCTTCAGGAGGTGAAGTGAACGAGAGGTGGTGGCATGACGCCCTTTATCATCATCTTCTCTGATATTAAGCGTCTTTTGTTGGGCATCCGCCAGGCTATTGATGAGTGTGGATTTTCCAACACCGGAAGAACCGACCAGCACCACCGTTTCACCCTCACCACACCATCGTTTAAGAGGCTCAACGCTGTCAGGCGTTCTTGCATCAACATACTCAATATCAATATTTTGATAGAGCTCTTTCGCTGTCGTTTTAAACTGCTCAGGGTCATCGACGAGATCAGCCTTTGTCAGCACGATGACCGGTCGAATATTTGCTTCAGCGGCAAGCACCAGAAAACGCTCAATGCGAGATTCGTTAAAATCTTGATTACATGATGTGACAATAAACAGAGTATCGACATTTGATGCGATAAGCTGACGTTCGACCCGATTACCTGCCGCCTTGCGTCGCAACTCACTCTGACGCTCAAGGATACGTAATGGTCTCTCATCATTATGGGGCATCAGCAACCAGTCACCCACAGCAATGTTTCTTATTTCGCTAAAGAGACCAATATCGACATCCTGCTTACCGCTCTCACTCCAGATGACGACACGCGTTCGATAGATTTTTGAAATCCGGGCAGGAAAGCAAATATCCAATTCATCCAGTGTTATCTGGTTTTGAAAGAAGGGTTTCCAGCCCAACTGTCTATTAGTGATCTCCATATGCGACATTAATCGGTTCTTTCCATAATTTGAGTAGGCTTGCCATCAATACTGAGCTGGTTCTTCTCGCGCCAGTACGCTTTAACACCATCACTTCCCTTATTTGCAGACCAGTTGTTCATCTCATCTCGATCACCCACGTAGTCGTACAGAGGAACACCGGCACCACAGGAGGTTTGAACCAGATCT
>JAPHSO010000014.1 GCA_026193675.1 Gammaproteobacteria bacterium
AGCATGGCCTGTTCGAAATATTCTTTCGACAATTTTTAAGTCCTTTCATTTATATTCTGGTGATTGCCGCGATCGTCTCGCTGCTGGTGGGACAGATCCCCAGTGCCGTTTTTATCATCATCGTCCTTTTTCTGAATGCCATCATCGGCACTGTTCAGGAATTTTCTGCTCAAAAATCTGCCTCGGCCCTCCGCCAAATGGTGAAGGGCATGGCCCATGTTGTACGTGATGAAATTGCCCAGAGTATTGATGTCGAACTGATTGTTCCCGGCGACCTGGTGCTGCTTAACTCTGGCGATAAGGTGCCGGCAGATATGCAGCTATTATTGGCCCACAATCTGGCCGTTGATGAGTCGATGCTGACCGGTGAATCTCAGGCGGTCACCAAAAATGCAGAGGCGGCTGTCAAAGATGATGCTGCAATGTCTGACCGCTTTAACCAATGCTTTGCCGGCAGTATTGTCACCCGCGGACGTGCCCAGGGCATTGTGACCGAGACCGGCCTAAATACCGAAATTGGTAACATCGCCGAACATGTCACCGCTGAGCGGGTTTCTGAACCACCACTACTGATTCGCATTCGCGCCTTCACCTATAGGGTGGCTATTGCGATTGTGGTCGCCATTCTTGCCCTGCTCGCTCTGATGGCGATGATGGGTGGCTACACTACCGATGAGATGATCATGATGGGCATCGGTCTGGCCGTATCTACTATCCCTGAAGGGCTGCCGGCTGCTCTGACTGTCGCGCTGGCGATCGGTATGCAGCGTATGGCTGAGCATAGCGTCATTATCCGTAAGCTGGTGGCTGTTGAGGCACTGGGCTCCTGTACCTTCATCTGCTCGGATAAAACAGGCACCCTGACAGTTAACGAGCTGACGATCCGACAGGTGGTGCTACCCCATGGTCAATGCTATGAGGTGACCGGTGAGGGTGTTTCTCCCGGTGGTGAGATTCTCGGCGAGGATCGGGATAGCATGCGCCAACTCTGTATTACCGGGGTATTGGCCAATGAGAGCCACCTCGATTACTCCGGCGGTGAGTGGGTCTCAGATGGCGATATTGTCGATGTCGCCTTTCTGGTGTTAGCGAAAAAGCTGGGGCTCTCTCTTACCGATATTCGTCAACAGCAGCGGCGTCTGGATCTGATCCCCTATGAGCCGGAACGTGCCTTTAGTGGCAGCCTGAACATCAGTGAAGATCAGCACTATCTTTATGTGAAGGGTAGCCCCGAGAAGATGTTGGAGCTCTCGACCCACATGCACACTCATGATGGGCGAGTACCCATCGATCGCATCTGGCTCGAACAGCAGTTTGAGGAACTCGCCGCCCAGGGTTATCGCATGATCGCTTTGGCAAAACGAGAGATTGCGGTGCGCGGTGAGGTGATGGAGCACCTCAATGAGATGACCTTCCTCGGCATGGTGGCGATGATTGATCCGGTGCGCCCAGAGGCAAAGGTTGCGATTCAACGCTGCCGACGGGGTGGAATTGAGGTGGCGATGGTGACCGGAGATCACCCCGCAACGGCCCGATCGATTGCCGTCGATTTGGGGCTGTGCCGTACTGAAGATGTCGTTGTGACCGGGGCGATGATGCGAGAAGCCGAACAGCAGGGGGCTGAAGCGATGGCTCAACTGATCAATCCCGCCCGTGTGTTTGCCCGTATTGAGCCGACCCAAAAAGAGCAGATCGTCGATAGTTTTATGTCCGCCGGACACTATGTGGCGGTGACCGGTGATGGCGTTAATGACGCACCCGCCATGCGCCGAGCCAATGTGGGTGTGGCGATGGGTAAAAAGGGGACCGATGTGGCCAAAGAGGTGGCCGACCTGATTATTACCGATGACAATTTTGCCTCTATTGTTGATGGCATCGATCAGGGGCGTATCGTCTACAACAACATCCGTAAAGTGATCGCCCTGCTTATCGCCACCGGCTTCTCTGCTCTGCTGCTCTTTTTTCTCACTGTGCTGGCTGGCCTGCCGATGCCGATGATTGCGGTACAGCTACTGTGGCTCAATCTGGTCGCCAACGGCCTGCAGGATGTCGCTCTCGCCTTCGAGCCGAAGGAGGGTGGTGAGCTATCACGGCCACCCCGAAATCCCTCTGAGCCCATCTTTGAGCGCCACATTATTGAACATGTGTTGATTACCGGTACGGTGATGGGCGGCCTCGCCTTCGCCACCTACTACTCGCTCATGCTCAACGGCACAGATGTGGCTGAGGCAAGAAACCTGACTCTGATGTTGATGGTACTGTTTGGAAATATTCACGCACTATCGAGCCGCTCTGAAGAGCGCTCTCTGTTTCAGATCAAGTTCTTCGCCAATCCATTTCTGATCATCGCTGTACCGGTTGCCCAGATGATACATATCAGTGCGATGTACTTACCGGGCATTAGTGGGGTGCTAGAGCTCAGCCCGATCACTTCAGAGCAGTGGTTTAACCTGTTGGGCGTCGCACTGGTGCTACTGGCGGTTGAGGAGCTACATAAACTCTGGCTACGCAGACGTCGTAGTCTGGCAATGTTGGCTGCTGTCCGTAGAGAAGAGCAATAGGTTCAGAACTGATCGCTCTGCTCGATCATAGAGGCCCACAATCTTAGGGCCTCCTCCCCTCCTGCCTCTATCCTGGCCACTCACTTATCCCACATTAATCCTTGACAGCTCCCAGTCCAGAGATTATAAGTAAACGAGCGTTCACTTACTTAGCGGATTTGATATCTCAAAGATCAACTCCAGGTGAACCCAAATCTTTAGATAATGAGGAGAGATATGATGAGTACTCAACAACATGTGTTAGATGCCAAAGGTCTTAACTGCCCACTTCCCATCCTGAGAGCAAAAAAGGCCATTGCTGCCATGAATAGTGGTGAGATGTTAAAGATTACCGCAACAGATCCCGGCTCAGTGAAGGATTTTGAGTCCTTTTGTAAGCAGACCGGTAATGAGCTGGTCCACTCTCAGGATGCTGGTGATCACTTCGAGTTTGAGATCCGAAAGCACTAGATTTCAATTGATCTGCTCGTTACACGCAATCGATAAGGGAGTGGCTGATGGTTAAGCGAATGAAGGCGGCTGAGCGCAGGGCCTCTATTCTTGTGGTCGCGAAAGTTCTATTTTCCGACAAGGGATTTCATGGTGTTTCTGTTGATGAAATTGCACGCCGTGTCGGTGTGAGTCCTGCTGTGCTCTACCAGCACTTCCCCTCTAAGGAGGCTCTCTATGAGGGTGTGCTGGATAGCCTTGCAGCCCCTCGCGAAACCTACGTCGAGGCGGCTCTGGATGGACCTGATGATTTTGCCAGTGTGCTATCGCGCATCACCCATGTCTTCATTTCACGAGTAGAGGAGGACCCCGATTACTTTCGGATGGAGCTACAGAGTGCGCTTGAGGGTGGCGATATTGCCAATCGATTTTTTGCCAGCCGCTGGCAATCGATTGCCGACTACATTGAATACACGTTGCGTGAACTGGCAAAAGATAAAAAGTGTAACGTTGTGAATGAGCGCACTGCGGCACTGATGTATCAAGGTCTGATACGTGAAGCGATCTACAATAAGTGCATCTTCAACTCAGAGCGTTACAAAGATATTGAGCTACAGGATCTGGTGAAACAACTGCTGAAGCTATTTTTGCAATCGATCAATTACCGAGAATAATTGATTCATCCGACTAAAAACAAAAAAACCGCCGCAGGAGCGATGCCCCTACGGCGGTTTTTATTGGAGCTTAACTCAATTACAGCGCGGCAAGTGCAGCGTCGTAATCTGGCTCTTCAACAATCTCAGGAACGAGCTGAGTGTAGATAACCTGATTGTTCTCATCAAGAACAACCACGCCACGTGCACACAGGCCAGCCATTGGGCCATCAGTGATCAGCATGCCGTAATCTTTAGCGAATGACTTGCTACGCATCATCGAGAGAGAGATAACATTCTCGATACTCTCAGCACCACAGAAACGCTTCATAGCGAATGGAAGGTCAGCAGAGATAACCAGAGCAACAGCATCACTCTTGTCAGCGATAGCGGCGTTGAACTTCTGAGCTGAAGTTGCACAGACTGGGGTGTCGAGGCTAGGAACGATGTTCAGTAGCTTCTTCTTGCCAGCATAGGTGGCGAGATTGACATCAGCCAGATCCAGGCCGGTCAGAGAAAAATCGGGTGCGGTGCTGCCGACAGCAGGCAGGTCGCCATTGGTGTGAATTGCATTACCTTTAAGGGTGATATCAGCCATGTTACTACTCCTGGTACCGCGCAAGCGGCGTTAA
>JAPHSO010000272.1 GCA_026193675.1 Gammaproteobacteria bacterium
GAACCGGTAAGACCTATCTGGCGGTGGCCTGTGCGGTCGAGGCGCTGGAGCGTGAAGAGGTGCGTCGTCTCATTCTGACTCGTCCTGCGGTCGAGGCGGGTGAGCGTCTGGGTTTCCTTCCCGGTGATCTGGCCCAGAAGGTCGATCCCTATCTGCGCCCCCTGTATGACGCCCTCTACGAGATGATGGGCTTTGAGCGGGTAGCCAAGTTAATCGAGCGCAATGTGATTGAAATTGCACCACTGGCCTATATGCGCGGACGGACGCTCAATGAGGCGTTTATCATCCTTGATGAGGCTCAAAATACCACCCGCGAGCAGATGAAGATGTTTCTCACCCGTATCGGTTTTGGCTCTACGGCGGTGGTGACCGGTGATGTGACCCAGATTGACCTCCCCAGGGGGACACAGTCGGGTCTACGTCACGCCGTTGAGGTGCTTAATGAGGTTAAGGGGATCAGCTTCACCTTCTTCCTGGCGAAAGATGTGGTGCGTCACCCGATTGTGCAGAAGATTGTTGGCGCCTATGAGCGTCAGGAGCAGAAGGAAAAAGAGGCGCAGCATGCCCAGAAAACAGGCGGGAATGCCTGATGCTACTAGACTTACAAATTGCCGAAGAGATCGACGATTCAGAGTCGATTCCCTCACAATCTGACTTTGAACGCTGGGCTGAGGTGGCATTAAAGGGGGTTGATGGCGATTCTGAGCTGACCATTCGAATTGTCTCCGAAGAGGAGATCAGCGAGCTTAACCTCACCTATCGCGATAAATGTGGCTCAACCAACGTCCTTTCATTCCCCTTTGAGATGCCCGATTTTGGTATCGATGAGGAGCCTGGTGAGAGCCAGCTTGATGAGTTTGAGAGGATGGAGATGCCTCTTTTGGGCGATCTGGTGATCTGCGCTGCAGTGGTCAATCGTGAGGCTGCGGAGCAGAATAAACCACCTCAGGCCCATTGGGCCCACATGACCATCCACGGTATTCTCCATCTATTGGGCCATGACCACATTGAAACAGCTGATGCAGAGGCGATGGAATCACTTGAAATCACCCTGCTGTCACAATTAGACTATCCGACCCCGTATTGAAAGAGAATGCACATCGCATGAGCGAAGAGCGACCGAGCGGGGCTGCCCAGGAAGGGCGGTCCCGGAGCTGGCTTGAACAGATTAGCCAGATATTTCAAACAGAGCCGAAGGATCGGCGCGACATTCTTGAGCTTCTAAAACAGGCCCAGGAGCGCAGTGTTCTTGATGCTGATGCCGTCAAGATGATTGAAGGTGTCTTCGATGTTACGGAGATGCAGGTACGCGATATCATGATTCCCCGCTCACAAATGGTGGTGGTTGACTGGAACAGCGAGCTTGAAACCTTCCTGCCGCATCTCATTGAATCGACCCACTCCCGTTTTCCCGTCATTGGTGAGAATAAGGATGAGGTCTACGGAATCCTGCTCGCCAAAGATCTGCTCCCGTATCTCTCTTCGGATCGCTCCAGCTCTTTTAATATGCGTGACCTGCTGCGTCCTGCGGTCTTTATTCCTGAGAGTAAGCGGCTCAATGTACTACTCACCGAATTCCGTACCACCCACAATCATATGGCGATTGTGGTCGATGAGTATGGTGGTGTTGCCGGTCTGATCACCATCGAGGATGTGCTGGAGCAGATCGTCGGTGAGATCGAAGATGAGCACGATATTGAGAGTGATGAGGCCGATATCGTCGCCCTCGACTCTGGCGCCTTTAACGTACGTGCGCTCACTCCGGTAGATGACTTCAATGATCACTTCGGTAGCCATTTCAGTGATGAGGAGTTTGTCACGATTGGGGGTGTGGTGATGAATGGTTTCGGTCGGATGCCCAAAGAGGGTGATTCGATTGAACTGGATCAGTTCAAGTTCACCATTGCTGCTGCAAACAATCGACGCATCTATCTGATACAGGTCGAAAAGGTGGAGAGCCCTCAGCAGGAGCTACCCCTTTCCATCGATTGATGATGGCAGCACCAAAAGTGCGAGGGATCGCAGCAATCGTGGCCGGTGGCTTGCTGCCACTCGCCTTTGCACCTTTTGGGCTCTTCCCGGTTGCCTTTATCTCGCTAGCACTGCTCTTCTGGCTGTGGCTTGAAAGTACCCCCAGGCAGGCATTACTTCTTGGATTGTTATTTGGTATCGGCCAGTTTGGGGTCGGTGTCTCATGGGTCTATGTGGCGATTCATACCTTCGGCCACACGGTTGTGCCGCTGGCCATCTTTCTCACCTCGCTGTTTGTACTCACGCTGGCACTATTCCCTGCACTGGCCGGTTATGCCGTTGCACGAATAAGGGCGCTTCTCCCCAATTCATCCTCGGCATTTCAACTCATTCTGGTGATGCCACTTCTATGGGGTCTGCTGGAGTGGGTTCGTGGCTGGATACTGACCGGATTCCCCTGGCTCAATTTGGGCTATAGTCAGATCGACTCCCCTCTGCGAGGGTGGGCGCCGATTGTAGGTGTTTACGGCCTGAACTGGATTGTCGCTCTGGTTGCCGGTATCGCACTCTGGTGGTGGCTACAGAGAAAGCAGACCGGTTGGTTAAATATTCCGGCGATTGTGGCCATTGCGCTTCCGCTGGGTGTTGGACAGCTTCTTGCACAGGTTGAATGGACCAGCGCAAAGGGGGAGAGCCTCTCTGTCGCGCTGGTGCAGGGTAATGTGGCGCAGAGTACCAAATGGCAGATCGGGGGGCTGCAGCGTCGCATAGAGCGTTATAGCGAGATGACCCGACCATTGATAGGCAAACATCAACTGATCGTCTGGCCCGAGAATGCCATTACCCAGTTCTACCATCGCCTGGATGAGGAGTTCTTCAACCCGATGGCAGAGAGCGCCAAAGCACAGGGGAGCGAGATCGTTTTGGGTGTGCCGGTATTGCGGGATGATGATCGCTACTACACCAGCATGGCCGTTGCCGGTGATGCCGGTCGTCAGTATCACAAACACCATCTGGTCCCCTTTGGAGAATACCTGCCGCTCGACTCACTACTGCGTGGTCTGATCGACTTCTTCAATATGCCGATGAGTGACTATGTTAGCGGGGCAGCAGGCCAGTCGCCACTAAAGGTTGCCGGCACCACCGCTGCGGTCACCATCTGTTATGAAGACCTCTTTGGTGAGGAGTATCTATCCCAACTTCCTGAAGCTGAGATCCTGCTCAATGGAAGCAACAACGCCTGGTATGGAGATTCACTGGCGGCCCATCAACATCTTGAGATCGCGCGCATGCGCAGTCTGGAGCTGGGACGCTGGACACTGCGTGCCACCACCAACGGCATCACTGCGATTATCAATCCACAAGGTCTCATCACTAAACGCTCCCCCCAGTTTGAACAGGCAGTAGTGACCGGAGTGATACAACCGATGCAGGGAGTGACCCCTTATATCGTATGGGGTAACTGGTTGGTAATTCTGTTAATGGTAGCGGGATTGGGTGTGGTGGTTAAGCAAGCCAGGTGGAAGGCTTAAAGGATTTATTTCGTATAAAAGTGCATTATCAGCTTTGTATACTTACCCGATTATCTCTCTAATTAATCTCTTGGTCTCGCTCAAGCAGCCAACATCGTGGATTATTACTAAATCCAATTTTCTCGTAGTAGGAGTTCGCCGCAGGAGCTGCGATCAAAATGAGTTTACATCGAGGGCCTAGCTGCTCCTGGGTGATTGTTTGTAATCTTTTGCCAATACCTGCTTTTTGAAAATCCTTATGAACGGCTAAATCGGACAGGTAACAGGCGTAATGAAAATCGGTCACTGATCGGGCTATACCCACCAATTGCGAACCCTCCCAGGCTGTGACCATTAAGTTGCTGTTATTAATAACCCCCTTCATGCATTCAAGATCGGTTACTGGCCTTCGTTCACCAAGAGTGGATTCATTCAACAGTTCAATAAACTGATGCGTTGATATGGGGTTGTTGATTTTGTATTCGATGTTCATGGTCTATTTACAGTTGAAATAATTCTCTTCTGAGTACCATTATTTATATGAATCGAGATCAACACTGCTCGCATTAATAACCTCTTGTACCTGTAGTCGTTTTTGACCTGCAGCTACCGCCATAACCTTGGCCAAAACTTCTGATATTTCACCTTTAGTAATATCAGCCTTTTTAGCCTGTTTCAGATAATACTCAGTGCATGGCGCACAATTGATAGCCATTGCCGCAGAAAGGCCAACAAGTATTTCACTCTTACGGTCTATATGCTCATTAGCGTGAGTTGACTCATAGAATGAATCATATCGTTTTTGCTGTTTTTCAGTGAGAATTTCCATTTCTTTATTCTTTAATTAAGTTCATCAGTTGTGTTTGGGCATCCATCCCTATCTCCCCGTTGGTTCAATAATTTATACCATGGGTCATGAGGTGCTACAAACGAAGAGAGAATTGGCCGCTATTAAACGGCTATTGGAATGGGAGGCGGTTAGATTAACCGCCAGTCGATGACATGAAACGAACCACTTTTCCAGGCTTTTCGTTAAATTCATGTTTAAAGGGTTTGAGTGCAATCGCTTCGATAATCGCCTCTTTCAAACCCTCATCGCTAATGCCCTGGCGTAGTAGTGGACGCAGTTCAAAGCTGTGATCCTGGCCCAGGCACATATAGAGGGTGCCATCGACGGAGAGACGCACACGGTTGCAGGTCTCGCAGAAGTGCTGGGTGATGGGGGTTATAAAACCGAGTTTGATGTCACTACCGACAATCTGCATGTAGTTGGCGGGGCCACCACCGGGAACAAATCCGGGAATCAGTTCATAACGCTCCATCAATCGTTTTTTGAGCTCATCTACACTCAGGAATTGGTCGGGGCTGTTACGACCGGTATCGCCCATCGGCATGGTCTCGATAAAGCGCAGGGTGAACTCATGTTCGCGGCAGAACTCCACCATGTCGAACAGCTCATCATCATTGACACCCTTGAGGGCGACCATGTTGAGCTTAATCGGTTTGAAGCCCACCTCTTTGGCCTTGATGAGTCCTTTAATGACTTTCTCCAGTTTGCCACCGCCGGTGATCTCTTTGAATTTGACCGGATCGAGAGTATCGAGACTCACATTGAGTCGAGCGACACCTGCATCAAACAGAGGTTGAGCAAAGCGTTCGAGTTGAACGGCATTGGTGCTAAGGGAGAGGTCTTCGATTCCGGGGAGCTGAATCAGCTGTTTGGAGAGCTC
>JAPHSO010000170.1 GCA_026193675.1 Gammaproteobacteria bacterium
GCCACCCAGTTTCCGGGTCCAGTGCTGTGCATAGAACAGAGGTGTGGGTCTACCGACAAACTGCTTAAGGTCCTCTTCAAGCTCAGCCAGAAACTCCGGATCTTGAAGATATTTGTCGTAAGCCTCACGTAGCTCCTGAAGGGGTCCCATCAGGGTTTCTGAAACAAACAGACCACCATAGGGGCCAAAGTGACCACGCTCATCAGGTAGATGGCGTAGCGCTTCAAATTGTGATGAATTAGTGCTGGGAGAGTTGGACATCTGCCTCTGCGACTCCTCGAATAAATTGTGACATTTTAACCGAATCTTTAACCCCTTTGCTCGCCTCTACCCCACTACTTACATCAACTGCGTAGGGAGAGACGCTCAAAATAGATATTTTTACGTTACTTTCGTCTAAACCACCCGCCAAAATTAGCGGCCTTGGTAACTCTTTGGGGATACGCTCCCAATCAAATTTCTCTCCTGTTCCACCTGGTATACCAGGATGATAGGAGTCGACCAGTATTCCTGCTGCCGATGAAAACTGCTCACAAACTTGATGCAGATCAATCCCCTCCTTCATACTGACGGCTTTGATATAGCGCATCCCAAATGAGTGACAGTAAGACTCATCCTCATCCCCATGAAACTGAAGTAGTGAGAGCGGGATCTCATCAATTACATTGTTCACCTCATCTTTAGAGGCATTAACAAATAGACCCACGATTGTTACAAACGGAGGCAGAGCCGACACGATAGATTTAGCCTGCTCAATGGTGACAAAACGTGGACTGGGTGGGTAGAAAACCAGACCTATGGCATCAGCACCAAGCTGAACCGCCTCAACACCATGATCTGGCTGAGTAATTCCACAAATTTTAATTCGTGTTTTATGCATCATCTAATAATTATTACCACACGGTTAACGAGGGAGCGCTCTGAGTTAGGCCAAATTCCTGTGGATATTCTACACCCACAAGATATAGCCCCGCAGCAGGTGCAGTCACTCCGGCTTGAGTTCTATCTTTTAGCTGCAATACTTCACTGCACCATTCAGGCTCTGCTTCACCTGAACCAATCTTCATCAAAACACCGGCAATATTTCTAACCATATGGTAGAGAAATGCATTGGCCTCAATATCAATATAGGTGTACGGGCCGTGTTGACTCACCTCCAGACGGGTGATGGTTCGGATCGGACTATTGGCCTGACACCCTACGGCTCTAAAGGAGCTGAAATCATGTTCACCGATAAGACAGCTGGCTGCCTCACGCATCGGTTTCAATTCAAGCGCTTTATGTGTCCATGTGACACGACCTGCAAGAAATGTGGGGCGAACATTGCGACTGTAGATAACAAAACGGTATGCGCGTCGAACCGCCGAAAAACGCGCATGAAACTGATCGCTGACAGGTTGGCTCCAGAGCGCAACAACATCCTTAGGTAGATTGGTATTGGTGCCAAAAACCCAGGAGCGCTCTGTTCGCTCGGCAACCGTATCGAAATGGATGATTTGAGAAGTTGCGTGGACACCGGTATCGGTACGACCAGCAACAGTAACCCGAACCGATTCATCTGCAACTTTTGAAATTGCAGCCTCAACCACCTCTTGAATGGTATTTGAAGTATCTTTTTGAAGCTGCCAACCACTATAACCACTGCCGTCATATTCGACGGCCATAGCGATACGCATAATAGAACGATTAATGACTAGATTGAATCGAGAAGATCTTGTGCTTGCTGCTTCTGAGCTTCATCACCTTGTGAAGTCACCTCATTGAGCAAATTACGAGCACCATCAGCATCACCCATTTCAATGTAGGCCTTTGCCAGGTCGATCTTGGTATTCATATCCCCTTCACTCAAATCCAGGTCAGAATCAACATCGTCAAGCTCACCCAGATCATCATCGTCACTAATATCAAAATCGAGGTCAAGGTCAGAGAGGTCATCAAGCTCGTCACCACCGATGAGGGTCTCTCCATCATCCGTTAGTATCGAATCAAGGTCGAGGTCGTCGGCAGCAGCTTCACTCGTCGATCCGCCAGCTATAGACTCAAGATCCAGATCAAAATCATCAAGTTCATCTGTAGATGACTCCGAACTCTCTTCAATCTCTCCTAGATCCAGATCGAAAGCTGATTCCAAATCCTGTTCATCAGTACTCTCTTCATCAAGCTCTAAATCAATGCCAAGATCTGATGCCAGATCAGCTTCATCTGTACTCTCTTCATCAAGCTCTAAACCTAAACCGATATCTGATTCTTGATCAGCCTCTTCAATATTCTCTTCATCAAGATCTAAACCGAGATCGAGCTCTGAAGTTAGGTCAGCGTCATCAGTACTGATGGTATCTTCTTCAATCGAATCTAGCTCCAGATCCAACTCAAAATCATTCGACTCATCTTCTGTATCAACTAGTTCTTCAGGCTCAATTGGGTCATCCGAACTCTCTTCCTGACTATCCAAACCGAGTTCAAGGTCATCAAGTGCTCCCATATCATCATCTAAATCATCAGAAGAGAGGTCTCCCAAATCTCCAATACTGTGGAGATCATCATCAATTGATGAGAGCGCATCATCCAGTTCAGCTGAAAGGTCGTCTGCTGAGGTATCTTCTAGATTATCTAGATCATCAAGCGAGAAGTCGAAATCATCCGATTCAGTTGAGGTATCAGTATTAGTCTCTGCTGCACTATCGGTCTCAGCTGCCGAGTTCTCTGCAACATCTTTACCTGCGATATGCAGACTATCCATGTCGAGATCGTCGATATTAAAATCGATAACCCCCTCATCATCTTTCTCTTCTTCACCAAGATCCAGCTCGCCTAATTCAAAGCTACCGTCTTCTGTTGCAGTCTCAGCTTCCCCCGCTTCAGCAGCGGCAACATCTATATCCTCATCCTCTTCATCGAGAGATGAGCTAAACAGGTCATCATCAAGGTCTGAGAAATCGAGCCCCAAATCGATATCGAGCTCACCTTCAGATGATTCCATCTCGGCGCTCAACTCATCCAGGTCGATTCCAATATCTAAAACATCGTCGAGTGTATTCTCCTCGCTCTCGGTCAGCTCCAGCTCTTCACCTTCATCCTCTTCAACTTCAGGTGCCTCAGCAAATAGAGGATTCTCTGGGCTAATTTCATGCCCCATGATTAGAATCTTTTTCCAGGCCGCTTCATCTTCCTGAAGCTGCTCGGCGGAGTCGGCAATAATTAGATCGAACTGCTCTTTATCTTTAGCTGTGAAGTAGACTTCAAGCAGCTTGCTCTTCAGTTCAACACGTTCAGGAGACGAGGCCAAGGCATCCTTAAGTAGGGATTCAGCCTGCTGGGTACGGCCATAGGCCATATAAACATCAGCCTCGGTAATCGGATCAACCTCACCCTCATCCGAATCCATGCTTCCACCAGCAAGTCCACTAATCGCAAGGTCACTTAGGAATGAGGTATCTGGTCCACCTGAGGTACTTGCACCAATTGATGATGCATCACCACTTAGAATACTCTCGTGGAAACGGTTACCACGACGCTTAATAGCAAGCAGCCCCAGCAACAGAACAAGTATCAGCGTGCCACCACCTGCAGCCATAAACATAGGTTCATTAAGGATTGTGCTGAAAAAGTCCTGCTCAGCCATCGGCTTAACAACAGGTACTGGGGCAACCTTTGGTCGAGGTGCTGGCTTAGGTGCAACTTTGGGTTCAATAACCTCAGGCTTAGGAGCTTCAGGTGTAGATTCCAGCGCATCGGCAATGGTCTGTTCTGTTTCAGACACTTCAGGAATCACCAGTGTAGTTGCTGGCTCTTCAACATCAGACTCAAGTTCAGCCATCACCTCAGCTTCAATGGCAGGAGTAACTTCAGCAGGAGCCTCTTCAACAACTTCAGGCTGAACCGCTGTTTCAACCTCATCATCTTGTGAAAGTTGCTGCTGCATCTGGGCCAGATCACCATCTTTCAGGCTAACTAGACGCTTGAGTGCATCAAGTTGCTTCTGCAGATCACCCATACGTTCTTTTAGCGCCTCGTTTTCACGACGCTGAGCCTCTGAAATCTCAAGAGCCAACATTAGCTCCTGACGTAGCGCATCATCACCACCCTCAGCTACAGTGGCACCCATATTATCTGATGTACGTTTGCTATCTGGAGAGACCAATTTCAAACTGGGACGTTTTGCTTCAGCAGAATCGGCAGAGATCATCTGCTCATCCATACCGGTCGATTTAGCTGTTACTGTTGGTCGATCAGGTCGTGCAACCTCTGCCATCTCACCCTGATGACCAATTGAGGCGATAATATCTGGATTGTTAAGACGTAGAATAGATCCACGTTTCAGACGATTGATGTCGCCTGCAATAAAGGCGTTAGGATTCTCTTCAAGCAGGGCCATAAGCATCTGCTGTGTAGAGACCGATGAGTCACCGCGAATCTCTTTAGCGATGCTCCATAAAGTTTCGCCATTACGAACAGGGCCATAGCTGACACCACCCTCATCTGTTGGCGTGATACTACCACCAAGGTTACTGCTACGACTCTTACGAGCTGGCATTTGAGCAGGAGCAATTCTTGATGGAGCTGGAGCCACTGCCTGCATAGGTGCAGCCATTGGTGAGGAGGTCTGTGTCGCAGGTGCCTGAATTTGTGCTGGTTTTGCCCGCTGAAACTCAGGTGGATCAAGTAGCAGTGTATATTCACGAAGCACACGACCCGAACTCCAGGTCACCTCAAGGATAAAGTCGAGAAACGGCTCACGAATAGCATCATGAGAATCGACCTTTATGATGTAGCCGTTACCCTGTGATTCAACGTTAAAGCGCAGAAGAGCAAGAATGGAGGGGCGATCGATACCCACCTTGGCAAATGTCTCATACGAGGCAAGAGAGACATTTATTGAGTCGGCATCTTCAGGGGTGGCAGAAAGTAGCTCGATTTCGGCTGAGAGAGGTTGATTCAGGGCAGAATCTAACTGAATGTCCCCTAAACCAAGCGCATGCACGTTGAAATGCACAGCCAGCAGCCCTAGCAGCACAACTTGAATCAGCCTCTTTACCATCCTTAATTCCTTACGTTGTTCTCTATAATTATCGATCTATCACAACTATCGGCTTTGCTTTACGCAAAAAATTGCCTCAAAAAGTTGTCATTACACTTTAGTTATTGTCGCTAACTATAACTTAAATAAAGAGTTTTCCAAACATTTTCTTCAACCTCTCGAAAAATCTATGACCTACCTCTCAAGAATGATCCTCAAGATACGGCGCAGAGGTTCTGCAGCACCCCACAATAGCTGGTCACCAACAGTAAATGCAGACAGATATTCAGGCCCCATTGTGAGTTTACGCATACGACCAACAGGCACATTAAGAGTACCTGTCACAGCCGCTGGTGTAAGCTCCGCCATAGAGACATCTTTATCGTTGGGAATCACCTTCACCCAATCATTGTGACTTGCGATGATTTCGTGAATCTCGTCAAGAGGAATATCCTTTGTCAGCTTGATGGTCAGCGCCTGAGAGTGACAGCGCATCGCACCGATACGCACACAGATACCATCAATCGGTACCGGATTGTCGCTCTGCCCAAGAATTTTATTGGTCTCCACCTCAGCCTTCCACTCTTCACGGGTTTGGCCGCTCTCCATCTGGCTATCGAGCCACGGAATCAGCGAACCGGCCAGCGGCACCGGCCAGTTCTCAGTTGGATAGTCGTCAGAGCGGATAAATTCAGCGACCTGCCTGTCGATATCAAGAATCGCAGAGGCGGGATCATTTAGCTTCTCTTCAATATTGCCGTGAATCGCTCCCATCTGCTGAATCAGTTCACGCATGTTGCGTGCACCGGCACCCGATGCCGCCTGATAGGTCATGGGAGAGATCCACTCAACCAGTCCCTTCTCCAGCAATCCGCCGATCGCCATCATCATCAGGCTGACGGTACAGTTTCCACCAACATAGGTTTTAACACCACTCTCAAGACCCTTATCGATCACATTCCGGTTGACCGGATCCAGAACGATAATCGCCTCATCCTCCATACGCAGGGTTGAAGCGGCATCGATCCAGTATCCATCCCAACCTGCTGCGCGCAGTTTTGGATAGATATCTTCGGTATAACCACCGCCCTGGCAGGTGATGATCGCATCAAGAGACTTTAGCTCATCAATATCGGTCGCATCCTTGAGAGGAGGAATATCTTTACCGATATCTGGACCGGCCTGACCGGCCTGAGATGTGGTGAAGAAGATTGGCTCAAAGTGGTCAAAATCCTGCTCATCTCGCATGCGCTGCATCAGTACAGAGCCCACCATTCCACGCCAGCCGACGATACCTACCTTTTTCATAACTGTTACCTGAATCTATTCGTTAAATTAGTTTAATTACGCTTTTAATGCTGCAACGACTGCATCACCCATCTCAGACGTTGATACCTTGATATCACCATCAGTATAGATGTCGGCGGTGCGCTTTCCATCGTCGAGCACTGTGTTAACCGCAGCATCGATCTTGTCAGCCATCTCTGACTGATCAAGTGAGTAACGCAGCATCATCGATACCGAAAGAATAGTGGCCAGTGGATTGGCGATATTCTGTCCGGCGATATCGGGGGCAGAACCGTGAATCGGCTCATACATCCCCTTACCATTGGCATCGAGAGAGGCCGATGGCAGCATACCGATTGAACCGGTGAGCATCGCCGCACAATCGGAGAGGATGTCGCCAAACATATTGGTGGTGACCATCACATCAAACTGCTTGGGCGCACGTACCAGTTGCATTGCAGCATTGTCGACATACATGTGCGACAGCTCAATCTCTGGATGGCCCTTGGCCTCCTCAATCATCACCTCGCGCCACATCTCAGTACACTCCAGCACATTGGCCTTATCGACTGAGCAGACACGCTTATCACGCTTCATGGCGATATCGAAAGCAACTTTAGCAATTCGAGAGACCTCTGATTCTTTGTAGACCAGCGTGTTGTAACCTTCACGCTCACCATTTTCCAGAGTGCGCACACCACGTGGCTGACCGAAGTAGATACCGCCAGTCAGTTCACGCACGATCATCAGGTCCAGACCCGAGACCACCTCAGCATTCAATGTTGAAGCGCTCGCAAGCTGTGGATAGAGAATCGCAGGACGCAGATTGGCAAACAGATCAAGACCGGCACGCAGTCCCAGCAGCCCCTTTTCAGGACGAACCGCAATATCAAGAGACTCCCACTTGTAACCACCCACAGCACCAAGCAGGATAGAATCAGAACGTTTACAGAGCTCCATGGTCTCATCAGGTAGAGGTGTACCGGTTGCATCGTAAGCGGTTCCACCAACAAGACCATTTTCCATCTCGATATCGAGACCAAAATCACTCTTCAATACCTCAAGAACCTTTACCGCCTCGGCAACGATCTCCTGACCAATCCCATCACCGGGTAGAACTGCTATCAATTTTGTCATCTATCTACTTTCCTAAATCCAAATTCTGTTAGTTCTGATTATGCGAATAACCAGGGGGCCTCAATGGCACGCTTCTCTTCATAGGCCTTGATGTCGTCCACGTGCTGCAACGTGAGTCCAATATCATCGAGGCCATTCATCAGGCAGTGCTTGCGGAAACTATCCACATCAAAGGCAATCGTTTCACCAGATGGTGTGGTAATCGCCTGTGCCTCAAGGTCGACTATTAATTGATAGCCTTCACTCGCCTCAGTCTCTCTAAAGAGTTGATCTACCTTCTCCGCACTCAACACAATCGGCAGGATGCCGTTCTTGAAGCAGTTGTTAAAGAAGATGTCGGCAAAACTGGGGGCGATTATCACCTTGAAACCCTGATCGAGCAACGCCCAAGGCGCATGTTCTCGCGATGAGCCACAACCAAAATTGTCACGCGCCAGTAGAACTTCGGCTCCCGCATAACGTGGCAGGTTAAGCACAAAGTCAGGATTTACAGGTCGCTGACTATTGTCCATTCCTGGCTCACCGTGATCGAGGTAACGCCACTCATCGAATGCGTTGGGACCAAAGCCGCTGCGCTTGATCGACTTTAAAAATTGCTTCGGAATAATCGCATCGGTATCGACATTGGCACGGTCGAGCGGTGCAACAATCGCATCTAATTTTTCAAACCTGTCCATCTTAGATACTCCTCACATCTACAAAGTGACCGGCGATGGCCGCCGCTGCTGCCATTGCCGGACTCACCAAATGGGTGCGACTGGCCTGACCCTGACGTCCTTCGAAATTACGATTCGAAGTGGAGGCACAGCGCTCTTCTGGCTCCAGACGATCATCATTCATCGCCAGGCACATAGAACAGCCCGGTTCGCGCCACTCAAAGCCGGCCTCAACAAAAATCCTGTCGAGCCCCTCCTCTTCGGCCTGCTTTTTAACCAGACCAGAGCCGGGAACCGCCAACGCCAGTTTAATATTGTCAGCCACCCTCTTACCCTTCACCACCGTCGCTGCGGCACGCATATCTTCAATACGTGAGTTGGTGCAGGAGCCGATAAAGACCTTATCGACAGAAATATCGGTAATCGGTGTTCCCGCCTTCAATCCCATATAATCAAGAGCACGCTGCATGCCACCAGCCTTAACACTATCGGTCTCATCTGCAGGATTGGGTACCCTGGTACTTACCGCTACCACCATCTCAGGCGAAGTGCCCCAGGTGACCTGTGGCTCGATAGATGCCGCATCAAGATGAACCACCTCATCGAAATGAGCCCCCTCATCAGAGTGCAGATCAGACCAGGCCTCAACAGCGGCATCCCACTGCGCACCCTTTGGAGCGAATGGACGTCCCTTGAAATAGTCGATCGTCTTGGCATCGACTGCCACCATCCCGGCACGGGCTCCCGCCTCAATCGCCATGTTGCAGACGGTCATACGTCCCTCAATTGAGAGTGCCTGAATCGCTGTACCACCAAACTCAATTGCGGAGCCGTTACCACCGGCAGTTCCGATCTTACCGATAATCGCTAAAACGATATCTTTGGCGGTTACGCCAGCACCCACCTCACCATCAACCGAGACAAGCATGTTCTTCATCTTCTTCTGCAACAGACATTGGGTGGCCAACACATGTTCCACCTCAGAGGTACCGATACCGTGAGCCAGCGCACCAAAGGCACCATGAGTCGAGGTGTGCGAATCGCCGCAGACCACGGTCATACCGGGAAGGGTCGCCCCCTGCTCTGGACCGATGACATGCACAATCCCCTGACGCACATCATTCATCGGAAAGTAGGTCATGCCAAACTCTTTCACATTGGCATCAAGGGTCTCAACCTGGGTACGCGCAACTGAATCGGCGATGCCCGCTATGCCACCACTCTGTCCGGTGGTCGGTACATTGTGGTCGGGCGTGGCAACGACTGAATCCTTACGCCATGGTTGGCGACCTGCTAGACGCAGCCCCTCAAATGCCTGAGGTGAAGTGACCTCATGTACCAAATGGCGATCAATATAGAGCAGCGCAGTGCCATCTTTTTCACTGCGCACCACGTGGGAGTCCCACAATTTGTCATATAAGGTTCTAGCCATCTCTTCACTCCTTTTCAGTGATCAATCTTTAGCCGGCTCTTGATTTGTGAAGGTAATATAAATAGAGTCATCATATTACTCAAATCTATATTATTTATAATATTGATTCCAAATTGGAATAGGTGATAAATTAGTGGAAATTACAGCACTCAAGGCGTTTATTGCGGTGGCCGAAAACCGCTCGTTCTCGATCGCCGCTGAGAAGATATTTCTGACCCAACCGGCCATCAGCAAGCGTATCGCCACACTTGAATCTCAACTCGGCACCTCCCTGTTTGACCGTATCGGTCGCCAGATACAATTGACCGAGGCGGGACGAGCACTGCTTCCTCGTGCGCAAAAGATCATCAATGAGGTTGAGGATAGTCGTCGCGCCATCGCCAACCTATCTAACAGGGTCGAAGGCAAGCTGAGTATCGGCACCAGTCATCATATCGGCCTGCACCGTCTCCCCCCGATTCTTCGTCAATATATCCAGCGCTATCCCGATGTAGAGCTAGACCTTCACTTTATGGATTCCGAAGAGGCCTGCCGTGCAGTTGAGCGAGGTGAACTTGAGCTCGGTATTGTCACCCTCCCCCTCAATCCTGACGAACACCTTAAAGTTAAGCCACTCTGGACAGACAGCCTGCAGCTGGTTACCGGCAGAGAACACCCCTTTGTGGGACGCAAAACGGTTGATTTGAAAGCGCTATCGCAACACCCCGCAATTCTGCCTGCTACCGGCACCTATACCCGCCAGCTGGTGGAGAGCACCTTTGCTGAGTGTGGCATCGCACCAAAGTCTGTGATTGATACCAACTACCTGGAAACCATCAAAATGCTGGTCTCGGTCGGTATGGGCTGGAGCATCCTGCCGACAACCATGCTTGATGAGACTATAGTCAGTTACAGAGTTAAACCGTTTAATATAAGCCGCCAACTGGGTAGCGTGACTCACGTGCGCTACACCCTCTCAAATGCGGCAGTGGCGATGCAGGAGATGATTGAGAGCTCTCATGACTAGCAACAGCGAACAATCCAATCCCGGTATATTGGCCCGCTGGTATGCCACGCCACTCGATCAACAACAGGCAGAGGCGCTCAAGCAACAGGCGGCACACCGCCGTAGCCAAGCAATCAAACGAAGTCCTGAACGTGGCGGTATCAGCCGAACCGCTATATTGATGGAGGCGATTGCCGACTTCTGGCTCACCGGAGAGATATCGACTCAGTTTGACTCTCCCACTTCCCCACTACAAAAGTCGATACATGGCAGAATTCTTGCTCAGACGATTCGAGGTCAACTACTCATTAGTCGACAGATTACTGGCGGACTTGAGGAGTTGAGACAAAGTTTTAAGCTTGCTGCCCCTCTGTTAAAAGCAGATGACTATTTTCTACTGATGGAACGATATAAAAGTTTTGAAACGCTACCTCTTACAGAGCATCCTCAAATCGGTAAAAGCGAAAAAGAGCTACTGAATCTGAGTGGCGTTATTGGAAAACTGAGGCAAGGAATCAAAAATAAGATGAAACATGATCCAACTGATCTTTACGGCTAATTACCTTTCAACGGCTCCAAAATCGCATCAAGATTCAGCCCATCGCAAAACTCAAAGAAGTCGGTGCGCAGTTGCACAATCGATAGCTCAGCCGGTATCTGTACATTCATATTGACCGAAAACATCGGCGTGCCGGTGTGGGCAGCATGGTAGCTATCGGTCTCAAGGCTCTGAATATTGATCTGGCGATTTGAGAAGAAGCTGGAGAGTTGATTGACGATACCGGGGTGGTCGAGCGCTACGACACTGACCATATAGGGTAAAACCGGTTCGGTAGCCGGTTTTGTTTCAGTACGACGGGTCAAAATGGTCAGCCCCATCGATTCCTGCAGGGTTGGCAGTGTCTCTTCCAGTCGGGCGATGGTGTCCCACCCACCCTCTATCAACATCAGAATGGCAAATTCACCACCCAGTACGGTCATACGGCTATCGAGAATATTACCGTTACTCTCCTGAATCGGACGGGTCAGTTGATCGACAAGTCCCGGACGATCACTGCCAATTGCAGAAAGTACCAGGTAATTTTGTTTGGACATCAATTAGCTCCTTGTATTGAACGTGCGATGCATCATTCATCATCTTGAAACAGCAATGGGATAAGGTTATCTGAAAGCTGTGCGTCACAGAAGCAAAATCACCAATTTTTCGCATATCCTTTCCAGCTAACGGCTTGTAAATGCTTGTTTTAGAGAGAGTCGCCAAGTACCATTCGCTCCTCACTTTATTAAGTATTTTTTGGAGTAGCCTGAGATATGTTCCAAGGCAGTATGGTCGCTATCGTCACCCCCATGCATGAAGATGGCAGTGTCGATAATAAAAGTCTCGAAGCTTTGCTTGAGTTCCATCTGGATAGTGGCACCGATGCGATCGTGATCGCCGGCACCACGGGCGAGTCAGCCACTCTTGATGAAAAGGAGCACTGCAAGCTGATCGCCGACACCGTAGCGATGGTTGAGCGCAAGATTCCGGTTATCGCCGGCACCGGTGCCAACTCAACTCGTGAGGCGATTGAGTTGACTGGATGCGCCAAAACTGGCGGCGCCGATGCCTGTCTGTTGGTGACCCCCTACTACAACAAGCCGACTCAGGAAGGGCTCTACCAGCACTACAAAATGATTGCTGAGAGCGTTGCGATCCCGCAGATCCTCTACAACGTACCGGGCCGTACCGCCTGTGATATGTCGAATGAGACCACCGAGCGCCTTGCCGATATCAGCAATATTGTCGGTATTAAGGATGCGACGGGTGATCTGGACCGTGGCGAAGATCTGATTAAACGTCTGGGAGACCGTATGGAGGTCTATAGCGGTGATGATGGAACCACACTAGAGCTGATTCGCCGTGGCGCCCGCGGCGGTATCTCAGTGACCGCCAATGTGGCCCCTGCCAAGATGCATAAAATGTGTGCAGCAGCCCTTGCGGGTGACTTTGAAGCTGCCGCCGCGATTAATGAGTTCCTGCTGCCACTTCACAGCAACCTATTCCTGGAGGCCAATCCGATTCCGGTCAAGTGGGCTGTACAGGAGATGGGGATGATCACCTCAGGTATTCGTCTACCTCTCACACCGCTGGCTGAGCAATATCATCAGCCACTACGTGATGCGATGATCACAGCTGGAGTGCTTTAAGTTTAATGCTGAATTTTAAGCTTGCCGGGATAGCTCTATCCATCACTCTGCTCTCGGGCTGTTCATTTCTCGGATTAGGTAAGGATAAAGAGAAGATTCAGCTTGAGGAGATCGTCTCTCTGGAGATCCCACCCAATCTGAGTACGCCCATGGATTCAGGGCTTCTGGCCATCCCAGAGCCCGATATCAGCAACTCTTCACAGGTTGTTGAAAAACGAATTCTGCAGCGACCCGAGCATGTTGAGATCATCCGCGATGGCACCAGCTACTGGATTAAAGTCGTCAGTGATCGAGACAACCTTTGGGATAGCCTGCTTCAGTTCTGGAAAGAGACCCAGATCAAGCTACGCGTAAAAAACAGAGCTCATGGCATTATCGAGACCTCTTGGTTTAGCGGTGACGACCAGCGTTTCGCCTCTGATACCAAAAATAAATTTCGCCTGCGCATTGAAGAGGCTGAAGGAGATCTACAAACACTAGAGCTCTATATCACCCATTACGGTGTTGTTGGCACCGATATTGGTGCAGAGAAGCTACAGTGGACCAATCGTGAACGTGATCGTGACATTGAAGTTGAGTTTGTGCATCAACTTGCCGACTATCTTGATAGAGCTCAGGCCAAGGTCTCCACTGCCGATAAGCGTAGCAGTGACTACAGCATCAGTGATGAGAAGCTGGTGATAACCGAAGATTTCAAGCGTGCCTGGCGTAAGGTGGGTATAGCCCTAGACAAGGGCAATATCATTGTCAATGACCGGGATCGCAACAAGGGGATCTACTTCGTCACAGAGGTCGATTTTCTTGAAGACCTCGGTGGCGAACGTGGTCTCCTGGACCGGTATGTCTTCGGTGACAAGGTGAAACAGGGCAAACCGTTTGAGGTTCATATCAAATCCAGGGATGAACAGAGTGTCATCTCAGTGATTGGAGAGACGATGACCCCCGCTAAGAAGGTGTTCGTGCTTAAGGCGATTAGAGACAATCTCTAATCTTTTGAGGCTCTAGTCCATGCGTTTTTCCATGCTTGGCAGCGGCAGCAAGGGTAATGCAACCCTTGTTCAGTCGGGTACAACGACGGTAATGATCGACTGCGGTTTTACCATTAAGGAGACCGAACGCCGTCTACAGCGTTTAAACGTCAAACCGTCTGAGATTAATGCCATCCTGGTGACCCATGAACATGGCGACCACATCTCAGGCGTCGGCCCTTTTGCCCGTAAATACCATATCCCAGTTCATATGACCCGTGGGAGCTGGGTGCCTCATCGTATGGGGAATCTACCCCAGCATCACATCTTCTGTTGCCATAGCCCGTTTGAAATTGGTGAACTTACGATTCAACCCTTCCCGGTACCTCACGATGCGCGTGAGGCCTGCCAGTTCACCTTTCAGAATAACGGCAAAAAGCTGGGCATATTGACCGACACCGGTAAAATTACACCGCATATTGAAGAGAGCCTTGATGGTTGTGATGCATTGATTCTGGAGACCAATCACGACCTGCAGATGCTACGTGATGGCCCCTACCCACCCAGCCTGCAGGCCCGTGTTGGCGGAGATCTGGGACACCTGAACAACCAGCAATCCGCCGCACTGTTGGAGAAGATAGAGACCGGGCGACTACAGCATCTGGTCATCGCCCATCTGAGTGAACAGAACAATCTGGCCGAACATGCTATTTCGGCCCTGAGCACCAGCGGCAACTACCCCCAGGAGCAGATCGCAGTGGCAGATCAGGAGCTGGGACTCAGTTGGTGTGAAATTTCAGAATAAGACTCCTATTTCACCCATTAGATCGATATAATTCTACGATTTACACTATCCACAACACATTAAATTGAGGCAATAATTCAAAATGGAAAAGCGAGAAGAACTCTTCAAAGGTAAGGCTAAATCGGTCTTCGCTACAGACGACCCTGAGCGTCTCATCCTCCACTTTCGTAATGACACCTCAGCCTTTGATGGTGAAAAGATAGAGCAGCTCGATCGTAAGGGGATGGTCAACAACAAGTTCAATGCATTTATCATGCAGAAACTTGAAGATGCCGGCATTCCAACTCAGCACGATCAGCTCAACACCGAAGATGAGTGTCTGGTGAAAAACCTCGATATGATGCCGGTAGAGTGCGTCATTCGTAACATCGCCACCGGTTCCCTGGTCAAGCGCCTTGGCGTTGAAGATGGGATGGATCTGGTTCCACCAACATTTGAATTCTTCCTTAAGAATGATGAGCTACACGATCCGATGATCAACGATTACCACATCCGCACTTTCGGTTGGGCCAACGATGAAGAGATCGAAAAGATGAAGGAGCTCACCTTCAAGATTAATGGCATTCTCAGCAAACTCTTTAAAGATGCAGGTATGATTCTGGTCGACTACAAGCTTGAGTTTGGTCGCTTTAAAGGAGAGGTTCTTTTGGGTGATGAGTTCACGCCAGATGGCTGCCGTCTGTGGGATATCGACACCCGTGAAAAGCTCGATAAAGATCGCTTCCGTCAGGGTCTTGGTGGCGTCGTTGAGGCCTATGAAGAGGTGGCGCACCGTCTGGGTGTCAATCTCGATTAAGCGGGTATCTGTTGGAGTAATTTACTAAGGGGGGAGTAATAGATGGGCGAACATAGAGAAGATATTATCTACACCGACGAGGCGAAAACGCTTCACGGCCTCTTTCATGTTCGCGTCAAACGCTCCCCCGATAGAATTGCCTATACCCACTTTAACCGTGACAGTAAGCAATGGGAGGATTTCACCTGGCGCGAGATGTCCGATTCTATCGCTCGCTGGCAGGCGGTTCTCAAAAAAGAGAATTTGGGCATCGGTGACCGTGTCGCCCTCAGCCTTAAAAATGGGGTGGAGTGGATCGCCTTTGAACAGGCCGCAATGGGGCTGGGACTGGTGGTCATTCCGCTCTATACCGATGACCGTGCAGACAATATCTCTTATATCATCAAAGATGCCGCAGTAAAGTGTCTGCTGCTTCAGGATCAGGCGCGCTGGAAGCGGATCGCCCCCACCATTGATGAAGATACCACGCTGCAAAATATCTTTATTCAGGATGAGGGTGAAGCCTTTGAGGGTGAAAACTACAAGGTCACCCCACTACGTGAGGTGCTGCCACACATTCCTCCTGAACTCACGCTGCATGAAAGCGATCCCCATTCACTGGCAACCATCGTCTACACCTCAGGCACCACCGGTCGTCCCAAAGGGGTGATGCTGAGCCACAGTAATATTCTTGAGAATGTTCACATATCGCTGACCATGCTTGCCATCTATCAGGATGATCTATTCCTCTCATTTCTGCCAATCTCCCACATGCTGGAGCGGATGGGGGGCTACTATCTGCCGATGATGGCCGGCTCTTCGGTCGCCTTCTCTCGCTCAATTCCTCAACTGGCAGATGATCTGGCGCACATCCGTCCTACAGCCATGGTCGCAGTGCCCAGAATCTTCGAGCGGATCTATGGACGCATCAATGGTCAACTAGAGAAAGGCAGTGCAACCAAACGCACCCTGTTTAAAAGTGCCATTCGAGTCGGCTGGCACAATTTTGAACGACAGCAGGGTCGCAGAAGCTGGCATCCACGCCTGCTTGTTCACTCAATACTCGATAAGCTGGTTGGCGCCAAGGTGCGTGAGCGTCTAGGTGGTAGACTGCGCTTTGCAGTCAGTGGAGGCGCCCCCCTCTCCCCAGAGGTGGCCAAGATGTTTATCGGCCTTGGGGTTAATGTCCTGCAGGGCTACGGGTTGACCGAAACCAGTCCGGTCATCAGCTGCAACATTCTTGATGATAATGATCCCGTTAGTGTGGGTGTCATTCTGCGTAATCTGGAGACACGTGTCAGTGAACAGGGTGAACTCCAGGTCAAAGGGCCAAACGTAATGCTCGGCTACTGGAATAACCATGCCGCCACCGCCCAGATGATTGATCACGATGGTTGGCTCAGCACCGGTGATCTGGCCCGTATCGAAAATGGTCACATCTACATCACTGGGCGAATTAAAGACATTCTTGTCCTCTCCAATGGTGAGAAGGTTCCTCCAGGTGATATGGAGTTGGCCATTGCCAATGACTCCCTGTTTGAACAGGTGATGGTGGTTGGTGAGGGACAATCATTTCTCTCAGCGCTGGTTGTACTGAATGCTGAAGAGTGGCCAGCCTATGCTCAGCAACACGGACTCGATCCGATGGATAGCGCCTCGCTCAGCTCTAAAAAGATTATCAAACCCATCCTGCATAAAATGCGCGATGCGCTGCACGACTTCCCCGCCTACGCCAAGATCCGTCAGGTCCATCTCACACTTGAGCCGTGGACTATCGATAACGATCTCATGACCCCAACCATGAAGATCAAGCGTCCCAAGGTTATGGCACACCTTCAAGAGGTTGTGGATGCCATCTATAGCGAGAGTGATTAGGCTAGCGCCGCTCTACCTGCTCCTCCTATTCACCCTGATTCAGGGGTGCAGTGATGAGCGCTCGCGTCTACAACAGATTATTGATCGGGGTGAACTGGTTGTAATCACCCGCAACAGCGCAACCACCTATTACGAAGGTGTCAGCGGTCCCAAAGGGATGGAGTACGATCTGGCTAAAGGCTTTGCCGACAGCCTGGGCGTCAAAATTAAACTGGTTGTTGCCAGCAGCATGGCTGAAGCGCTCACCATGATCTCTGAAGATGAAGCTGATCTGGTTGCTGCAGGAGTAATGGTCACTGACCAACGCAAAATCTGGCTCAACTTCACTCCACCCTACCAGAAGGTGACCCAACAGTTGATCTACCGTCAGGGTAAAGATATCAAACGTCCCAAAGATATTAGCCAACTCGATGGCATATTGCAGGTTGTCGATAACAGCAGCCACGACAAACGCCTGCATGAACTTCACAGTGAATACCGCGACCTCACCTGGTCGGTCACAAGTGAACTGGACTCTGCTGATCTAATGGGTCTGGTCGACAGTAGAGAGATCGACTACACCATTACCGACTCAAATACTTTTTTACTTAACCGCCACTTCCACCCTGAGCTGAGAGTCGCCTTCTCACTCAGCACGCCTAAACCTCTTGCCTGGGCTCTCCCCAAATTTCAAGACCTCAGCCTCTACCAGGCAGCGAGCAGCTATATCGATAAAATGGAAAAGGAGGGCACGCTCGCCAACCTGATTGATCGTTACTATGGGCATACTAAAGATTTCGACTACGTTGGTACCCGCTCCTACATGGAACATATCAAGACACGTCTTCCCAAATACCGTCACCTATTCGAATATCACAGTAAAGAGTATGGTGTTGACTGGCGGCTACTCGCAGCAATGGCCTATCAGGAGTCCCACTGGAATCCGCGCGCCGTTTCTCCAACCGGTGTAAAGGGAATCATGATGCTAACTCAGGACACCGCAAAATATCTGGGTGTAAAAAACCGTCGTGATCCTGTTGAGAGTATTCGTGGTGGTGCCAGCTTCTTTAGCCGAATCTGGAAAAAATTCCCAGAACGTATCGATCCGGTCGATAGGATGTGGCTTACGGTCGCCTCCTACAATATCGGTCACGGTCATGTTGAGGACACCCGAATTATCACCGAAAAACGGGGTGGTAATGCCGACACCTGGAAGGATGTACGAAAAAATCTCCCACTACTGCGTAAGAAGCGTTGGTATAAAACGACCAAACATGGTTATGCCCGCGGCAATGAGGCGGTGACCTATGTTGAAAATATCCGCAGTTACTACGACATCCTGGTCTGGCTCACCGATAAAGAGAATAAACTGAAAGAGGGGGAACAGAATGCTGAACAGCAGCTCCCCAATATTTCGATCCCTGCTGCACTCTAAAGCCGGTTAACCTCTTCGCTCACGAAAAAAATTGCGAAGTAGATCTCCACACTCATCGGCCAGCACACCAGCGGTAATTTCACAGCGGTGATTTAGCTCTGGCGCCTGCAGCAGATTAAAAATGGTGCCACCCGCCCCTGTACGGGGGTCTGGTGCGCCGAAAACCACACGCCCTACCCGAGCATGCACGATGGCGCCAGCACACATTGGACAGGGTTCAAGTGTGACGTAAAGTGTCGTATCGGGAAGGCGGTAGTTACCTACCCTTTCAGCAGCAGCTCGCAATGCCTGAATCTCTGCATGAGCGGTCGGGTCACTGTGACCAATCGGCTGGTTCCAACCCTCCGCAAGCAACTCATCCCCATGAATAAGCACCGCACCCACCGGAACCTCATTTTCTGCTGCGGCCTGGCGCGCCAGATTCAGGGCATATTGCATCCAGCGCTCATCATCTTGAGTAGACACGATGCTTAACGCTTGATTTTGGTAAATTTAGAACCCTCAATCGTCAGGTTATACATCAACCCCTGATTGTTAAAGATAAAGGCGACAATCGGCTTTTCTGAATCGAGTGTACTGACATCTTTGCCGGCACCCCACTCAACCACCGCAACAGAACCATCTACACCGGCCTTCCATCCCTTACTACCTCTGAAGGCCTTGAGCTCTTTAGATTTTAGAAAGAGCACCACCATCGATTTGGTCTGGACACCAAGCTGGAATCCAACAGAGACCGCCGCACTGCTGTAGTAGTCGACGGTACGACCGCCAATCTGCAGCACACCTTCGCCATACTCTCCGCCAATACCGATTCCTCCCTTCACAATCTCAGGAAAGATAAGCGCCCCTTTCGACTTTTTAAGCAGCTCAGCACCGCCCGGCACCTTTTTATTAAACAGTTTCAGCGTCGATCTGACACCTGCATCGATCTCCGCCTTGGTATAGGCCCATGCTGCTGGTGATAGCAGCGCCAACATCAGCGTTACAACAATGGCTCTTCTCATAATTTTCATCACCTATCTCTTTAGCATGGCCAGATACTTCTCAAAACGTTTGGTCACCTGGGCCTGTTCTGCGAAGGGTTCAATATAGTGGTAGTACTGTGCCAGCAGACCCAGTCGTTGCGTTGGTGTCGGATGGGTTTTGAACATCAGCGCCAGCGACTGACTTTGTGGGTTCATCCCCTCCAGAGTCTGCAGCACCGCAGGCAGTCCATAGGGGTCATAACCGGCACGGGTGGCGATCACCAGACCCATACGATCTGCCTGATACTCATCCGCCTTATCCAGCCCCCGGGAGTAGAGCTCCTTAAATCCCGATGAGATTCTCTGTAGCTTCTCGCGCTTCTCCTCATTGGAGTTTGAGCCCATCATAGAAATTGCGAGCTCCATCTTGGCCCCTTTCCTGACCGCATCAAGGTGGTGTTTTTCGAGTACATGTACCACCTCATGGGCCACCGTTGAGGCAAGTTCAGCTTCACTCTTCATCTGCATCATCAACCCCTTAGTGACAAAGACATAACCACCAGGTGCGGCAAAGGCGTTGATGTCATCAGATTCAAGCAGACCAAATTTCCAGGGCAGGTGTCCTCTCTCGGTATTGAGTGCCACCCATTGCCCCACTCGATTAAGATATTTCTGTACCGGATCATTATTGACCAGCGGGACGGCACCAAGCAGCACAGCGGCAGCCTCTTCACCGACCTTTATCTCATCCTCTTCAGTCACCTCACCAAAGGCCTCTTTAGCGGTCTTAATTGTCTTGGCAAGCTTACCCAGATCAAAACCGCCACTATCATTACCAAATAGATTTTTAAATGGTCCGGCGTTGGCTGATATGGCACTCACCAAAACCAACAGGGTTATGAATGGGATAGCAATCCGCTTTAGCAAACTAATCATCGTCATTCCCCCAGTAGTTCTCCTCAGGCGGTGGCGCAGAGGGCTCTAGCTTGGGTTTCTCCTCTGGAATATAGGCCAGCGTCTGTCCGGTTAGCTTCGCCTTAGCCGCAAAGCTTTTGGCTCCCTCCTGATCAGTACTAAAGGTTTTGAGCTGCTCTAGCGCTTCATGGTTGGGTTTGGAGTTTTGCAGGTCGGTCGCATCGAGACCGCGAATACCTGTCGCCACAGTGACCCCGCTACTCCCAGAACGCCCTGTTTTAAAAAGCTTAATGGTCTGCTGCAGACCGCTGATATTCCCCGCTTTTTTATCACCACTTTGCTCACCAAAACGCAGCGTGTTCATCCGCATCCAGCCACTCCTGCTTTTGGAAACTTTGACCTGATACCAGCCCCCCTTGCGCTTAATGACCTTCACTTCACTATCGGCAGCCAGCCTGCTCATCACCTCAGCATCAGAATAGGGTTTTTTATAGAGATTACTCTCACCCAATACCCAGCCCTGCTTCAGCTCCTGAGCCATGAGTGGTGGCGTAAGAGACGCCATAAGCACAAAAATGGTGAATCTATTCACTAAGTTCTCCTTCTTGGTTCAAAGAGTTGTACCTCTTCTGAACGCCCCTTTACCTTAAAAATACCGTGCTCTATAAACTCAAACTGCTCTGCACACTGCTTTCGTGTCTCATTAGAGACCAGTATTCGCGCAACACCTTTAGTCTGCCCCTCAATACGGCTGGCAAGGTTCACCGTATCACCTATCGCAGTATAGTCGAGTCGGTTTTCTGAACCAATAAAGCCGACCACACTCTCGCCAGTGTGAATACCAATCCCCACATCAAAACCCCGCTCCTCTGCATCAATCTCCTCTCGGAAGGCCATCAGCATATCGACCATATCAAGTGCCGCATTGATCGCATTGACAGCCTGATTATCATCGGCAACGGGAGCCCCCCAGAAGGCCATAATCGCATCACCGATAAATTTATCAACGGTACCGCTATGCTGAAATATGACCTGCACCTGGCGACTGAAATAACGGTTAAGGATATCGACAATCTCCTCCGCCGTATGCTTTTCAGACATCGTGGTAAAACCGCGAATATCTGAAAACAGAACGGTGATCTGCCGGCTCTCACTTTTCATGTTGAGGGCGCTCTCACCACTAGAGATCAACTCATCAACCACTCGGGAGTCGAGAAATCGGCTAAAAATCTGAATCGATTGCTCTCGCGCCTGTCGCTCTGAACGAAAGGCATAGAGTGCCGCCAGGGCATAGTAGAACCAGATAAAAATGAGCGAGGTGACAACAGGTATCAGTAGCTGTTGGCCCAACCATAGATATTCAACCGCAATCAGCACCAGAGTCCAAAGTAGCGTCATGGCTCCAACCAGTAGTGGTGTACTGCCGGTGATGAAGAGGAGCCAAACAGCTGCAATCGATAGCAGCGTGATCACAACGGGGATTACCGGATGGGTTTCAGTCAGGTAATCACCCTCGCGCAGATTATCGATGGCGGTGGCAATAATTTCGATTGCCGGATGCAGGCTACCCATTGGGGTGACACGGAGATCATGCATCCCGGTTGCAGTTGAACCGATGATGACAACCTTATCGGTAAACTCATCCTGCTTGCGTTGAGCAACCTCTCGCGAAAAGTCATTGTAGATTTCAGAATATGAGAGCCGCTGATAACTCAACACCGGCCCCTGCCAGTTAAGCATTAGTGACTCCTGCTCGGGTATCGAATATCCAAGTTGCCTTGCCACCTTGGTGACAATGGATGGTAGCCGCCAATCCCCCTCAGAAAGGTAGAGAGGATAACGCCGCCCGACACCATCACTATCCTCAATAAAATTGATCGCACCCAATCTGCCATTCAGCGCCATGCTCAGGTAGGGCAATAGCAGAGCGGCCTGATCAGCTGTTATATTTTGCGCTACTTCACTAAAACCCAAACGTTCGCCATAGAGATCCAGATCAATCCCCTCCCCCTGCTCAGAGAGAGGTAAACGGACGAAGGGAAAGAAAAGGTTTTGATGCTGCCCAGCCACTTCAGACAGGTAAGAATCATCCTCCTGGTGGAGCTGATCAGGATCGGCAAAGATGATATCGAATATAACGGCCTTGGGTTTTTGTCGTTCAATCCCCTCAATCAGCTCCGCATGAACCGAACGGGGCCAGGGGTAACGGCCATGCGTGGCCGCCAACTGCTCAAGACTCTTCTCATCGATATCGATAATCACAACCTCATTGGCTGGAACTCTCTTTTCAGCAACTGTGTGCAGCAGCCAGTCATTGAGCCGATAATCAAAATTCTTGAATAGTCCCAGCAAGGTCAGATCGAGGAGCACCAATAAAATGGTGAACAGCGCCAGAAGGCTAAAAGGATTGTTCCAACGCTCACTCATTTTTGACGACACCTGACTGACAATTCATACCCACCTCTAATTACGATACTCTCCCCTAATTAGAGCAACAATTCCAGCCCTGCAGAGACACATTTCCAGACTATTTGCAGGCCATTCATGCGGTAAAAGTGCTATTTGAAATTTGCTGCCTATAGACGTAGGCTTGTCTCATAAAAATAACAGGTATCCCCATGAGCCAACCACTAATCCTCTGTATTGACGATGATCCGCTTAGTATCAAGGTACTTGAGAGCTTTCTCAGTGGTCACTTTAGAGTATCAACCGCCCCAAGTGCTAGGGGTGGACTTGCCGCCATTGAGCAAGAGGTGCCAGATCTCATCATCTCAGATGTATTGATGCCTGATATGAATGGTTTTGAGATGGTGAGCAAACTGAGAGAGATTCCAGAGGCCACCAATATCCCACTCATCTTTATCTCTGCACTGAGTCAGTTGGGCAATATTGGCAAGAGTGAAAACTCAGGTATCACCCAGTTTTTTTCCAAGCCGATCGATAACGAACAGCTATTGGATAACATCCACAGACTACTTGGAACCCAGAGCGACAGCTAAATAGTGCTGTTACTCATCCCCTCTTTTTGAAATAGCGACCATAAGAATCAGTACCCAGATAAAAATCCCGAACATCATCCCGATGAAACCATAGAAAAGATTGGTTCCAAACATAAACTGGGGAACGGCATAACCGGTCAGCAGTAAAACCGGCAGCCACATAACAGTCTGGAGAAATAGCTTTAGATCCATCTTTCCTGTCCTGAGTAATTACCCGACTATTCCCACTCAATGGTTCCCGGTGGCTTTCCGGTTATATCGTATACCACACGTGAGATACCACTCACCTCGTTGACGATTCGACGACAGACATGGTCGAGGAAATCGTAGGGAAGATGCGCCCAACGCGCCGTCATGAAGTCGATGGTCTCAACTGCACGCAGGGCAACTACATATTGATAACGGCGACCATCACCGGTAACCCCTACAGATTTTACCGGTAGAAAGACGGTAAAGGCTTGAGAGGTCTTATGGTAGAGATCCTGCTTAAACAGCTCTTCGATAAAGACGTGATCCGCCAGACGCAGGATATCTGCATACTCTTTTTTAACTTCGCCAAGAATTCGCACCCCTAGTCCAGGTCCTGGGAATGGATGACGATAGACCATATCGTGCGGCAGGCCAAGTTCAACACCCAGCTTACGCACCTCATCTTTAAACAGTTCGCGTAGCGGCTCACACAACTTGAGCTCCATATGCTCAGGTAGGCCGCCCACATTGTGGTGTGACTTAATCAGATGGGCATTTCCGGTCTTGGCGCCTGCCGACTCAATCACATCGGGGTAGATGGTCCCCTGCGCCAACCACTTGGCATTAGAAAGTTTGTTCGACTCCTCTTCAAAGATCTCAACGAAGAGATTACCGATAATTTTTCGTTTCTTTTCCGGATCAGTCTCACCAGCCAGAGCATCGAGGAAACGCTGCTCTGCATCGACACGAATCACCTTTACCCCCATATGCTCAGCGAAGGTGGCCATCACCTGATCCCCCTCCTTGTAGCGCAGCAGACCATTGTCGACAAAGACACAGGTGAGCTGAGAACCGATCGCCTTGTGCAACAGTGCAGCAACTACAGATGAGTCGACACCTCCAGAGAGGCCTAGAATCACCTCATCTGAACCGACCTGCTCACGGATGACAGAGATTGAATCATCGATAATATTTCCCGGTGTCCACAATCCTGAACAGCCACAGATCTCATGCACAAAACGCTCTATAATGCGCTGCCCCTGATGGGTATGAGTCACCTCTGGGTGGAACTGGATACCGTAAAACTGACGTAGCTCATCGGCCATACCGGCAATAGGTGCCGAGTCGGTTGAGGCCATCAAGGTAAAACCATCGGGCATCTGCTCGACTCGATCACCGTGGCTCATCCAGACATCCAATAGACCAAAGCCCTCTTCTGAGGTGTGATCTTCAATATCTTTCAGCAATGAGGTATGACCACGTGCACGCACCTGTGCGTAGCCATATTCGTGGTGATCGGCATTGACCACTTCACCACCTAATTGAGAGGCCATCGTCTGCATGCCATAGCAGATACCGAGAACCGGAACACCCAGCTCAAATACCAGAGAAGGGGCAACTGGCGCCTCAGATGCGGTTGTACTCTCAGGGCCACCCGAGAGGATCACACCACTGGGATTAAAGTCACGGATATCATCATCACCGATGGCATAGGTGTGGAGCTCACAGTAGACCCCCGCCTCACGCACACGACGCGCGATGAGCTGAGTATATTGGGAACCAAAATCGAGAATCAGGATTCGTTGTGCATGGATGTCGGTGGACATAGAGCTCTCTTAATTATTTGTAAGGTGAACAATTGCTGGCGATTATACAAGACTTTAGCGTTGAAATTGTGCCACGGGTCTCTTCAAAAGGTGTAAAAATCTCAACGCCAACAGAACAGCTGCCACACTCAGGCCGATGATCAGTCCCCACCACATCCCGGCGGCACCTTTGCCGAGATAGAGCCCCAGATAGTAGCCGGTGGGAATACCGATTCCCCAGTAGGCGACAAGGATATAGAGCATCGGGATCTGGGTATCCTTAAGGCCACGCAAAGCACCCGCGGTGGCGACCTGAATCCCATCGGGGATCTGGAAGATGGCGGCCAGGACCAGTAGCTCCATCACCATCGCAATCACCGCCTGATCGTTGGTATAGAGATGGGCAATCTGTTCGGAAAAGATCAAGATTAACATCGCGCCTGAGATCTGGGTGAGCAGCACCAGCAGCGCCCCCGCCTTGGCGGCACCTCTTGCCCCAGCCATATCGCTGCGTCCTACCGCATTGCCAATTCGAACCGTAATCGCCATGCTCAGCCCCAGAGGCACCATAAACAGCAGACCCGAGAAGTTGATCGCCACCTGATGGGCTGCCACCACCGTAGTTCCCAAAACCCCCAACAGTAGCGCGACAGCCCCAAAAAGACTCCCCTCAATAAAGACAGAAATTGCAATCGGCATCCCCAGATACAGTAACCGCTTCAACTCACGCCAATCTGGACGCTGCAGCGGCGCAAAGATTTGGGTCCCCGCAAAGGCGGGATTGAGCCAGACAAACAGGCCGATCGAGATCGCCTGCAACACCTGCACAAGAGAGGAGGCGTAACCGGCCCCCTCAGCACCCATTTGCGGGAAACCGAGGTGACCAAAGATCAGCACATAGTTGGCGGGAATATTGATGAGCAGTCCCAGAAAACCGAAATACATGGTGGTACGCGTGAGAGAGAGCCCCTCACTGGCAAAACGGAGCAGCAAAAACAGGACAAATAGAGGCGCACCCCAGGCGATGGCCCGCAGATAATCCATCACCAACGGAATAATCGTTTCCTCCACCCCGACCCAGACCAGCAGCAGTTGACTGCCATTAAGCGCGAGCCAGAGCAGCCCCCCCATAGCAAGCGCCAGATAGAGCATCTGATGGACCAGTCCACCCACCTCCGAGCGCCTCCCCTCACCGGTTAGGTGGGAGATGAGTGGTGCCAGCACCATCGTCATTCCAATCACAAAAAGGGTATAGGTCATCCAGACCGCCCCCCCAAGACCAACGGCCGCCAGCTCACGCGCCCCAAGGTGTCCAACCATCACTGTATCGACAAAACCCATCGACAGAGTCGCCACATTGCCCGCCACCAGCGGCAGGGTCAGTTTTGTGGTCTGTCTTATCTCTTCACGCAGATTCATAAACCGGTTTCGATAACACTTATGGGCTCGAAGGAGGCGCATTCTATCCTGTTTGACTCAGCTTCTCCCCATTTTACACAACGTGTAAATCACCATCTCAATCGTCCTGTCGCAGGTGCTACAATTGGTTCAACCGATTTACTCTCACATCAAGAAGCCCTCCCCAATGAAAATCTTACCCCTATTAGCCGTTCCCGCCCTAACCTACCTGCTCACAGCATGCTCAGCCCACCCCGGCTCTGGTCACTGGCAAAATTCTGGAATACAAAATCCCGATTTCATCAACGAATTCAGCCGAATAGAGGTTCACTATGAGGGCCATGCCGATATCTTCGATAGCGTGGTTGAGGCGGCAGATGCTGATGAAGGCAGTCAGGCGGTGCGCCGCTGCTTCTGGCGTGGAACGGACCCTCTAACGATTATGATGACCTGCGTTAAAGCCAACAACACCGACATTGAAGAGAGCTACCAACTGCGAGTGGCTGAGGATAGAACCAAAGCAGAGCTGATAATGGCTGAAAAAGTTGTGGGGATCTTCACTCGTGAACAGCGGCCCGAAATAGAACATAGCTATAAAGAGATTCTACAACCTCAGTAGTTCCCATCAGGCGAGATTATCTCCACTTGTAAGCTACACTATTCGTAGTAGTATGAGCAGAGAATAATTTATAAAGTGATGTGAAGATGTCCAGTGTATTAGACAATGTCGACCTTAGAACTCAGCTAGTTGGTGAAAACCGACTGGAGCTATTGATGTTCAAACTCAGAGGACGTCAGCTGTTCGCGCTCAACGTGTTTAAGGTTCAAGAGGTTCTACGTCTTCCACCGATGACCATCATGCCTCAGAGTCATCCATCAATTCGTGGCGTGATCCATCTGCGCGGCACCACCATTCCGGTGATCGACCTGAGTCAATCGATTGGACTGACCCCCAACGAGGCATCTCCCGAGATGAATCTCATTATCACTGAATACAACAACTCGATTCAGGGCTTTATGGTCAATGAGGTTGATCGCATCATCAACCTCAATTGGGATCGAATTATGCCGCCCCCCAAGGGGACCGGCCGTAGCCACTACCTCACCGCCATCACCCGCCTTGATGACGACCAACTGATTGAAATTGTCGATGTCGAAAAGGTGCTCGCTGAGGTGATCCCTTACGATATCTCCCTCACTGAAGGGGTTATTGATGATGAGCTGATGGCGCACCTACAGGGTAAGAAGGTACTGCATGCCGATGACTCCTCAACTGCACGTCTTCAGGTCTCAGAAACATTAGCGCAGGTTGGTGTTGAGGTGATCCCAGCCGAGGACGGCCAGCAGGCGCTGGATATTCTTACCAAATGGTGTGATGAGGGTAAAGATGTCA